>NZ_JAKRFW010000071.1:0-18690 GCF_022347905.1 Pseudoalteromonas sp. Of11M-6
AGTGATTGCTGCAGTTAGAGTTGTTTTACCGTGGTCAACGTGGCCGATTGTACCTACGTTTACGTGCGGTTTTACGCGTTCAAACTTTTCTTTTGCCATGACGAAACCTATAAGTTTTGTGTATCTAGATTACATATAAAAATAATCCACGACGAGTGTGGATTAGAATTATTCAGTCTATTATAAATATTTTTTCGACAATTCAAAGGAAGTATTTGAGAAGATTCTTCGGAGACTGGTGCTGATAGGCAGATTTGAACTGCCGACCTCACCCTTACCAAGGGTGCGCTCTACCAACTGAGCTATATCAGCACGCCAGACGAACTGGAGCGGGCAGCGGGAATCGAACCCGCATCATCAGCTTGGAAGGCTGAGGTAATAGCCATTATACGATGCCCGCTTTAGGAACCTGTTCTTAACTACCTCTAACCGTCAAGAATAAAGTGGTGGAGGGAGCTGGATTCGAACCAGCGAAGGCTGAGCCGTCAGATTTACAGTCTGATCCCTTTGGCCGCTCGGGAACCCCTCCACGTAAAATTCTTTCCTAAAGCATCCTATACAAGATAGGGTAAAAAGATGGTGCCGACTATCCGAGTCGAACGGATGACCTACTGATTACAAGTCAGTTGCTCTACCAACTGAGCTAAGTCGGCACTGCTTTAGTACGGGGCGAGATATTAGAGCAACCATTGACTTGATGCAACAGGAATATGCAAAAAAATTTAAATTTATTGTTCAAACGCTCAGTTTTAAGCCAATACCATGACATTTTTACAGTTATTGTGGGTTTTTCCACCAAACTGACAACCCTTTGAATACCAAAAGGTCATCAAAAACCGCTGACGCCATATGATTTTTTATTAACTCGCCATATCCACCTGCACACAATACCAACGCAGACTCATTATTAAGTTGCTGTTTTGCACTATGTACGAGCCCAAGTGTTGCGGCTAACGCACCATTTTTCACCGCCTCTGGTGTATTTTTAGCAAATTCTGCGGCAAAAGGCGTGTTCTCATCACAAAATACCCGCTCTGCACGCGCGGTAATACTGGAAATCATGAGATCGATACCTGGTAAAATCCACCCTCCCATGTGTATCCCATGTGCAGTCACTACATCAACCGTGGTCGCAGTGCCAGAATCAATTACGATAATATCTTGTGTTGGATATAGAGCATGCGCGGCGAGTACCGCAAGCCACCTATCAATTCCCAAATTTTTAAAACTAGGATAGGCGCAAGTTACCCCAGCTCGCCTTGCCGATACTTGTGCTTGCTCTAGCACAAGACCAAACTCAGAGGCACGACTTTCCACCCACTGTAATCCCGCCACCTTACCAACCTGAGAGCAGACAATTGCGGTTAGCTTTTGCCATTCAATATCACTTTCTTTTACAGGACTAATACGGCCTTCATGCTCAAGCGCATATTTAACTGCAGTATTACCGACGTCAATTAGCAGTTTCACGATGTCACCTTTCTTAACGAAATTTCACCGCCATAAAAAGCTTTAAGCTCACCATCTTGCCTAAGCAATAAGCCGCCTTGCATATCTATGCCTTCACAGATCCCACGCCATTCTCTTTGTCCAGTACTCAAGGTCACCGCGTCACCTTTAAAGGCATTTAGACTATTCCATTCGGTCACCATTTCGCTTAGTCCAGACTCTTTATACTGGGCAAGACGCTCAGACAAGGAGTGAGTGAGCTGCACCACTAACTGATTTTTATCAATTTGGCCTAAGTGCGTTTGCAGATCTGTCCAAGCTTGGTCGATGTGCTTAGAGGCAGATTCTGGCATACATATATTTAGCCCAATCCCAATCACGAGATGGCAAGGCCCTTCCACCTGCCCTTCTAGCTCAACCAAAATCCCCGCCAGTTTTTGCTGGTTGAGATATATATCGTTTGGCCATTTTAATTCAACGGAAATACCATAAAGGACCTTTAACGCATCATATACCGCAAGTCCTACAGCAATAGATAAGCCCATCGCCGCTTGCATGCCAGCGTCAAACTGCCAGTAATAGCTGTAATAAAGGTTAGCACCAAAGGGCGATTGCCATACCCGACCTCTGCGCCCTCTGCCAGCTTGCTGCATTTCTGCCACCAAGACATGGCCTGAGCCCATATTCTGTTTGTCCTGCAAACGACGCATTAGCTCGCTATTCGTTGAGTCTATAATTGCGTGATATTCGATTGGACACTCACTTTGAAACTGCTGTTGCCATAGAGTATTCAACTTACTTTGATGAATAAGCGGTAAGCTATAATTGAGTTTATAGCCGCGGCCATTGACTCGAAAAATATCCACGCCCATCTCTTGCAACGCGGCTATATGCTTCGCAATAGCCGCGCGACTAATACCTAATTGCTCACCCAACTCCTGCCCTGAGACAAACTTTCCTTTGTTCAAGGCCGCTAAAATCGTTTGCTTTTTATGATCAGGCTTTTTCATGATATTCCACACTTTGCAACTGACATTCACCATGCTTTGTTATAAGGCGCACTTCATGCTCGAGTAACACAGCAAATTTTTGCCAAACGGTTTGCTGAATATGGCTCACTAACTGTGTTAAATCTTCACCGGTGCTGCCACCACTATGAACAAGTACTAGTGCTTGTTTCTCATACACACGAATGGCTCCACGGTGGCAGCCTTTTAGACCCGCTTTGTCAATTAACCAACCAGCCGCAAGTTTTACATGGTCATTGTCCACATTAAACGCTGGCATCTCTGGAAATTCACTTTGCAACTGAACTGCAAACGCCCTATCAACCACTGGGTTTTTAAAAAAACTCCCGGCATTTGCAAGCGTCGCAGGATCGGGCAATTTACTGTTTCGGGTAACTATCACCGCTTCACAAACCTCTTGTGCGGTTGCTGTATCACTCAAGCTTTGTAGAGGGCCATAACTTAGCGTTGGCTGCCAACGTTTAGGCAAAGTAAATGTCACTTCTGTAATAACGAACTTATCTTTTAGGCGGTGTTTAAAGACTGAATCTCGATAGCCAAATTCACACTCTGCATTTGTTAATGTAGTGAAGCGCCGCTCGGCGATATCAAACCCTCTAACGGCGGTGATAAATTGTGATACTTCAACGCCGTAGGCGCCGATATTTTGTACCGGTGCCGCACCAACGGTACCAGGGATCAATGCGAGGTTCTCTAACCCATCAATTCCGTTATCAAGCAGCTTTGTAACGAGCTGGTGCCAGTTTTCTCCAGCTGCGACTGTAACGACATAATCATCCTCTTGTTGCTCGATATCGACACCTAAGGTCGCAAGCTTAATAACGGTTCCAGCATAGTTTTCCAGAAAAATGGTATTACTCCCTTCCCCAATTAAAAAGAAAGGACGACTGAAATCGAGCTCAACCAGCGCATGTGGATCTGTGATAACAATAAGGGACTCGCAACCCGACGGCAGCGAAAAAGTGTGATAAGACTGCAAACTAGTCACTGCAGCACCTTGCCAATATTAACTAAACTGGCGCTAGTGTAGCGCATTGCCCTGACTTACGCATTAACGTCATCTTACCCATCATTTTATGTAACCCATCGGCTAATACTGTTTAAATGGTTAGAAATTAGTTATGTTAGCCGTTCTAATTGGGAATATTCTTTTTATAAGAGCAGCATTATGATTAAACTTTCGGCACTTACGCTCAGCCTTGCCATGGCTGGCCTTGTCCACACTGCTGATGTAAACGCAGCCGTTGACCAACACACTTACGCCAATCTTAACGATGTTATTACCACACACTTGCATTTAGACTTAGACGTTGACTTTGAAGATAAGCAGCTCGAAGGTTTTGTTGAACACACGCTAGATTGGCAGAACCGCCAAGCAAGAACACTGGTACTAGATACGCGTGACCTCGAAATCGACAAAGTGATGTATCAAGGTAGAGATGATAAATGGCATACCGCCAAGTTTGATCTTGCCAAGCGCGATGATGTGAAAGGTGCTAAGTTAACTATTCACTTTAAAGAGCAAGCAAAAAAAGCACGGATTTATTACAACAGCTTGCCAGTAGCATCAGGTCTACAGTGGTTAACACCGCAGCAAACCGCAAGTAAATCTCACCCATTTATGTATAGCCAGTCTCAAGCTATTCATGCTCGTAGTTGGATCCCTGTGCAGGATACGCCAGCAATGCGTGTGACTTACTCTGCTCGCGTACATACGCCTAAAGATGTGCGTGCGGTAATGAGTGCGGACAATACCGGCGCATTGATCAAAGATGGCGATTATTGGTTTGATATGCCGCAAGCTATCCCACCGTACCTAATTGCAATTGGTGCAGGTAACCTTGAATATAAAGAGATGTCGCACCAAACTGCGATTTTTGCAGAACCGCAAATCCTCGATGCCTCTGTTGCAGAGTTTAACGATACACAAGCGATGATCGATAAAACCAATGCCATGTATGGTGAATACGCTTGGGGTAGATACGACCTGCTCATGTTGCCGCCTAGCTTCCCGTTTGGAGGTATGGAAAATCCACGCCTGTCATTTATCACGCCAACCGTAGTTGCCGGTGACAAAAGTTTAGTAAACCTAATCGCCCATGAGTTAGCGCACTCTTGGTCTGGCAACTTAGTGACCAACGCAACATGGGAAGATCTGTGGCTAAATGAGGGTTTCACCTCTTACGTTGAAAACCGTATTATGGAAGAAGTGTTTGGTCGTGATCGCGCGGTGATGGAGCAAGCACTTGACGCTGCTGGGCTGCGTGCACAACTTAAAACTATCGCCGCTCCTGATACACGCATGAATTTAGAGCTTAATGGCCGCGATCCTGACGATGCATTTAGCTCTGTACCTTACACTAAAGGTCAATTATTCCTTATTTATCTAGAAGAAAAGTTTGGTCGTGACAAGTTCGACAAGTTTGTTAAAACCTACTTTAACACTTTCTCTTTTAAATCTCTGACTACTGATGAATTCGTCGCGTACTTAGACAAACACTTACTACAGCAATATCCTGGTATCGTGAGCTTAGAAAAAGCCAAAGAGTGGATTTATGAGCCAGGCTTGCCAAGCGACGCACCGAACCCAACTTCTGATGCCTTTGAAAAAGTGGATGCGCTAACTCAAGCTTGGTTAAAAGACGAGAAAACACTTGCAGATTTACCGACCGACGCTTGGACAGTACATGAATGGCTGCACTTTATTAATAACTTACCAAGAGATCTCGCCATCGAGCGTATGGAAGCCTTGGACAAGGCATTTAAGCTGACGCAATCGACCAACGCTGAACGCGCATTTGCTTGGTATATGCTAGCAGTAGGTAACGGCTATCAAGCTATTTACCCAGACCTTGAAAAGCACCTGGTAAGTATTGGTCGTCGCAAGCTTATTGTGAATTTATACAAGTCACTCATTAAGCATGGTAAACGTGACTGGGCTTACCGTGTTTACCAACAAGCACGTCCGGGATACCACCCGCTTGCTCAAGGCACCATCGACGCTTTGTTTGAATAATACATTTCAAAAACAAAAAGAGCGCTTCTGTGAGCGCTCTTCTCCATTTTAAGTTTAAGTTCAAACTTAAATTACTTGTGATATTGACGGCTAAATTCGTGAACCGCATTGATGAAAACACCTGCATTTTCAGGGTCAACATCAGGCGTAATACCATGGCCTAAGTTAAACACATGACCATTACCTTCGCCAAAGCCAGCTAATATATGCTGAACTTCTTCACGAATACGCTCATGGGTACCGTGTAGCATTGAAGGATCCATATTACCTTGTAGTGCAACTTTATCGCCTACACGACGTTTTGCATCGGCAATATCAATCGTCCAGTCAAGGCCAACTGCATCACATCCAGTGGCTGCAATCGCTTCAATCCATTGACCGCCGTTCTTCGTGAATAATGTCACAGGTACTTTACGACCGTCATTTTCACGAATAAGACCATCTACAATTTTATGCATATATTGTAGTGAAAACTCTTTGTAGTCACGCGGGCTTAATACTCCACCCCAAGAGTCGAAGATCATTAGCGACTGAGCACCCGCTTTTACTTGCGCATTTAGGTAGTCGATAACCGAATCAGCCACTTTATCTAGCAGTAGGTGTAGTGTCTGCGGCTCCGCAAACGCCATCTTTTTAATCTTACCGAATGTTTTGCTGCTACCGCCTTCAATCATGTAAGTCGCTAGTGTCCATGGTGAGCCTGAGAAACCAATAAGTGGTACTTCACCTTTAAGCTCACGACGAATTGTGCTCACCGCATTCATTACATAACCAAGCTCATCGGTTGGATCCAATTTAGGTAGCTTTTTAACATCGTCTAACGATTGGATAGGACGCTCAAACTTTGGACCTTCACCGGTTTCAAAGTAAAGTCCAAGTCCCATTGCATCTGGAATAGTCAAAATATCGCTAAACAGAATCGCCGCATCTAGTGGATAACGACGAAGCGGCTGTAATGTCACTTCACATGCCAGCTCTGCATTTTTACAAAGGCTCATAAAGTCACCAGCTTGTGCTCTGGTGGCACGATACTCTGGTAGATAACGACCAGCTTGGCGCATCATCCATACTGGTGTGACGTCAACTGGTTGTTTTAATAGCGCTCGTAAATAACGATCGTTTTTTAATTCGCTCATAGCGTCTCTATTCCAATACTTAAATTCAATTGTGCGGATTGTATCACTAAGTGCACATGGGCACTATCTAAACTATCCTTGCCAGCGCCTCGTCATGATCTAGATTAAACCTCACTTTATTAGGAACAAATTCATAAGCTTGTGTAAAAGTTACCGAAACAAGCAATTAAACTGTTTGCAACACGATTAAAAGGTTGGTATAAAATTACCGCGTTAGAAAAATAACAACAAAACACCTTCAATTAGAAAAATAACAACATTACGCAACAAGCTAAACTGCTATTTTGAACCACCTTGAGTTTCTCTCGGTGGTTTTTTTATTTTTATCCTCCTGAATTTGTTAACATTCCCGATAATCAAACCAATAATCTTTTGATCTTTTTACGCTTTTACAGAAAAAATTGGTTGACCTTTTGCCCCGTTTCCCTTTCCATAGGGGTAGGTAACCCGCTTAAGGAGAATCACTATGCTTTCGCAGTTAGAACAAGCCCAACAGAAATGGGGAGGTAGCCATAGTGTTATTGATGCATGGTTAGCAGAGCGTCAGGAACTATTGGTTTTATATTATAAAGTTGCAGGATGCTCACCAACTCGAAATGGTAAAGCACTTCCTGAGCAAGTTGACATTCAGTCATTCTGCCAGATTTTGATGGACTACCTTTCAGCTGGTCATTTTGAAATTTATGACAACATTGTTGAGGCCTGCCAAGAAAAAGGCCCTGAAAGCGCAAAATTAGCTCAGTCACTGTACCCTCGGATCACAGATACGACTGATACCGCACTTGATTTCAACGACAAATACGCTGAAGTAAATCAAGAAACGCAAGAATTAGCAGACTTCGATAACGACTTGTCTGTATTAGGTGAAACGCTTGAGTTACGCTTCCAATTGGAAGACGAACTGATCGATAACCTTTATTCTAATCACACTGAATAGTCTAAATTTGCGGGCACCAAAATATAAAAAAAGGTGAGATAGCTATCTCACCTTTTTCTTTACGGACACTGCCAAATTATTCAGCAGCTTCTTCAGCTTCGTCTTCGATACCTAGCAGTTCAACTTCAAATACCAGTGTTGAGTTAGCTGGAATTTTACCAAGGTTACGAGTGCCGTATGCAAGCTCCGCAGGAATAGTAAACTTATACTTAGCGCCAGTGTTCATTAACTGTAGACCTTCAGTCCAACCTGCAATAACTTGATTTAGGTTGAAAGTAGCAGGTTCATTACGTGCGTAAGAGCTATCGAACTCAGAGCCATCTAGCAATGTACCTTTATAATGCACTGTCACCTTGTCTGTTGCGACTGGCTTTTTACCGTCGCCTTCGCTTAGCACTTCATACTGAAGACCTGACTCAGTCACCTGAACGCCTTCTTTCTTCGCGTTCTCAGCTAGGTACTTATCGCCTTCTTCTTTATTTTTCTTCGCGTCAGCTTCAACCTTAGCAGCTTGCTTTTCACGAACAGAAGAATCTAGTGAAGTGAGTACTTCACGGATTTTTGCTTCATCTAGCTTAGCTTCACCAGCCAATGCGTCTTTAAAACCACGCATTAATAACTCTTGATCAAGTTCAATGCCTAGCTCTTTTTTATCCGCTAAGTCTTTTTGCAAGAAGTTACCAACTGAAGCACCGATACCGTATGCTTGCTGTTGCACCTCTGTATCTAGCTTAACTTCAGCAGGCTTCTGCTCTTCTGCTTTTTTATTACACGCTACTAGTGCTAACACTGAAGCAGCAACGAGTGACAGTTTAATCGTCTGTTTCATTCTCAACTCTCCGACAGTCCCTACTATCAAAACACCAATGCTCGCGCAAGAGAGCTTGATATGCGGTGCCATTGTTAATTTTATATTAATAAGAAAAGGTGCTAGCCACATTAACATTCTCTAATCAGAATGCCAATATGCATTTGCTTGCCATTATCGCGTAACGACATTACGCTTTTAATACGCTAATATCAAAATAATATCTTGTTTTTAGTGCCTTTAGTCTACCTGTGATAGACTTCGGAGTTAAGGAGGATTTACCTAACTTATGGTCAAACTCGTCAACATTAAGTGGACAAGCCTCCTCTTTGCATGCGCGATGCTCAGTTGCTTCACCTTAACCGGCTGTGGCCCTGACACTTCAAAAGCCGTTATGACCGTGGAACATGCCAGCAGAGGCGCATTTTCTGCAGCAATCTCTACGGACGGTCACTACAGCCTTGTTTCTTCCATAGAGCATGGGGCCGTACTTTGGGATAATCAAGAGCAAGGCCTCAAATTTCAATGGCGTCACTCCGATGTCCCCGATGATCTCATTCACTCACTGGCTTTAGCTAATGACAACTCCACGGCCGTCACTGCCACTGATAAGACTTTCGCCATCTGGAGCATCGAAAGCGGTCAAAACCTAGGATATTTTGAGATCGAGTCTGGCACTATTCGAGATATCGCAATTAGCAATGCGGGCCGATATTTACTCTATGCCCGCAGTGATAACGTTGTCGTTCACCTCGACTTAGAGAGTGGAAGGCGGATAGAGTTCCTTGGACATCAAGAAAATATCAATTCTATTGCCATGTCTCCCAATGGTCACTTTGCCTTAACCGGAGGCAACGACTATACCGCCTACTTTTGGGATACTAGAACGGGGCAAGTGATCCACCGCTTTAACCACCCAAGTCGTGTGACCAAAGTTGCATTAGATGACCAAGGAAGATTTGCTTTTACCGCAGATAGCATGAAAAAAGCGAGCATTTGGCAATTAACTTCTGGTGATCTCAAAGCGCAATTACAGTATATTGCTCGCCAGAAAATTTTCAGTGCAGTGCGCTTTAATCAAGACGCAACGCTCTTGGCTACCGGCTCACCTAACCGCGAGCTTATTTTATGGCAAGTGAGTGATGGCGAACGATTGCAAACTTGGCGTGTACAACCTCGAGAAGGTAGCCGCCCTAAGTCTGCGGTTGTATTTGACGTTGCTTTTCAAGACCAAGACACTGCATTGCTAACCGAAAGTTCCAGCGGACTACTGGAAAAATTTGCGCAGGTGAAAAAGCCATGAATGAAATCGAAAACAGAATTACTGAGCTTGAGGCTAAGCTTGCCTTTCAAGAAGATACAATCGAAACCTTAAATGAAGAGCTAAAGGCACATCAGCAGCGCTTGGCTAAAATGCAACGACAAATTGAGCTATTGGCAGAGAAAATGAAGGAAGGCCGCGACCCAGGTTTAATGCCTCAACATCAAGAGCCACCACCACCGCACTACTAACAAATAAATTGAAAACCGGGGTGAACACTCACTCCGGTTTGAACACCCCAATGACTTGCTCAAACTGGCGTGTGGAAGCCTGTACCGCGTCTTTCGGCTGTGACATTACGTGGCCACACTCAACACATTCAACTTTTTCAACATCATGCTCTTTGTAGAGCATCATTACGTCGATTTTTTGGCATTCTGGACAACTTGCCCCTGCAATAAAACGCTTCTTAACTTTCAACTCTACACCTCTAATGAACACCGAGTTTAAGGTTTGTCATTTTATCCTAATTTTATTTGTCATGATACGCTTGGAGTAAGGGATTGGATCCGTGCTATGATGCGCGCAATTTAGACAGACTTTTAGAATTATGATCCAACTTTCTGATATCGAGCTACTTCGTGGCAGTAAAACACTGCTAAAACAAGCAAATGCAACGCTTTATCCACAACATAAGGCGGGCCTTGTCGGTGCCAATGGCTGTGGTAAATCATCTCTCTTTGCGCTGCTAAAAGGTGAGCTGCAACTCGATTCAGGTGATTTTTCTATTCCAAAAGATTGGTCTATTGCATCAGTAAAACAAGAAACCCCAGCTCTCTCCATTAGCGCTCTCGAGTATGTACTACAGGGACACCCTGAATACTATGTATTGAGAACGCAGCTACAACAAGCGGAGCGTGACGGTGATGGTGAACTACAAGCAAAAGCACACCAACAGCTAGAGAACATCAAAGGGTATAGTATTGAAGCCAAAGCGGGTGAACTACTCCATGGCCTTGGTTTTAGCAATGAACAAATTGAGTTTGCCGTTAGCGACTTTTCTGGTGGTTGGCGCATGCGCTTGAACCTTGCGCAAGCGCTGATCCGCGATGCCGATTTATTGCTTCTGGATGAGCCAACCAACCACTTGGACTTGGACGCGGTTTATTGGCTAGAACGCTTTTTGCGCGCCTATCAGGGTACATTAGTGCTTATTTCTCACGACCGCGAATTTTTAGATGCGGTTGTTAGCGAGATTTGGCATATCGACCAACAGCAGATCAACGTTTATAAAGGTCACTATTCTCAGTTTGAGCGTCAAAAAGCAGAGCGCATGGCACAGCACCAAGCGCTTTACGAGAAGCAACAAGAAACGATTGCGCATTTAGAGAAGTTTATTACCCGCTTTAAAGCGAAAGCGAGTAAAGCAAAACAAGCGCAAAGTCGAGTGAAGGCCCTTGAACGCATGGAAATGCTCGCGCCCGCTCATGCAGATTCACCATTTAATTTTGAATTTGCAGATCCAACGAGCTTGCCTAATCCATTGATGACACTAGAGCAAGCCAAAGCGGGCTATGGTGACGTTACCATTTTGCATGACATCAAGCTTAATCTGGTCCCAGGTAGCCGTATTGCGTTACTTGGCCGTAACGGTGCTGGTAAATCGACCCTAATCAAGTTACTTGCCGGCGATTTAACCCCACAAGCTGGTGAAGTGTTTCTACACCAAGGATTAAATGTAGGCTATTTTGCTCAGCATCAGCTTGAGTCTCTCGATCTTGAGGCCAGTGCGGTTACCCATATTCAACGTTTAGACCCTAAAGTACCAGAGCAGCTTATTCGTGATTTCTTGGGCGGTTTTGCTTTTCATGGTGATAAGGCCCTCGAACCCGTTGCGCCGTTTTCTGGTGGCGAAAAAGCACGACTCGTACTTGCGATGCTGGTGTATCAAAAGCCGAACCTGCTGTTACTCGATGAGCCGACCAACCACCTAGATTTAGAAATGCGACACGCACTTGTGATGGCCTTGCAAGGTTTTGAGGGTGCAATGGTCACGGTTTCCCACGATCGCCACATGCTGAAAAATACCGCTGACGAGTACTATTTAGTTGATAATGGAACCGTTTCTCAGTTCGGCTATGACTTAGATGCCTATTACCAATGGCTTATGAATGCCAATAAAGAGCAAGCGAAACCAAGTGGATCAGAGGCTGAACCAAAGCAAAACTCTAATGCCAATCGTAAAGAGCAAAAGCGTCTTGAAGCCGAATTCAGAAAAACCATTCAACCGTTGAAAAAGTCGATTGAAAAACTCGAAAAACAGCTCGACAAACTCACTGAGCAAGCAGATGAAATTGAGCAAGCTTTGGCTGACAACAGTCTATACACGGACGAGAACAAGGCAAAATTAAGTGACTTACTGGCAAGACAAGCCAAAATAACCCCAGAGCTTAATGACACAGAAGAAAACTTATTAATGGCATTAGAAGAGTTAGAAGAAAAGCAAAATCATTTCGATGAGACTGGAGAGATATGCTAAGTCGTGAAGACTTTTGGCAATTTGCCTGTGAGTTCTACAGCCGCCCGCAAATGCAATCGCGGCTGCTGAATTTGCAAGGTGCTGCCGGCAAAAATATCAACCTGTGCCTGTTACTTTGTTACCTAGACACTTTAGCACTGACGATTACCCCCGACACCCTAGCCGCACTGGTAAAGACTGCTAAGCAATTTGACCAAGCGGTGCTACAACCCCAACGCGCGATCCGCCATACCCTAAAAACACATCATCAAGACTACCAAGACTATCAAAAGTTACGAGCTGCAATGCTGACTGCAGAGCTTGAGCTTGAAAAGCGTCAACAAGCGCTATTGTTGGAAACATTAAAGCGCTTTTCGATTGCGCCACTGCAATCAAGTAGCAATGTGCTGCTCTATTTGAGCCAGAGTGAGTACGACGCTTTATTCAATACGGCTGACTTCTAAGCCATTAAATAAATATAAGCCCTGATATTTACCCAACTTAGATATAAAACCTGATCGAGATCAAGCCTTTGCCTAGGTTTAATTTCACTCAGGATTGAAACTTGATCTTGATCATATCAAGCCCCTCAGACCTCCACTACTATTTACTCATCGACAAATTAGGAGGCACAGCCATGAACGTATTCTTTAGAGACTTTTTTTCCGACCCTGTGTTGTTTCTGTCTTTTGGCTTTTTAGGGATTGTAATTTTGCTGTGCTGTTATTACGTCTACTTTTTCATTAAAAAAGTCATGGACGCTGAAGTACCTAACGAACAATAGAACAGATTTAAATGTATTACCTTGGGACGATTGAAGAATAAGTAGTAGAAGATCGGCTCGACGTAGTTCCCCAACTTGCAGAATTAAGCACGACGCACAAAGCACCTTATCAGTTTACTGGTCGGGTGCTTTTTATTTGCTTAACCCTCAACTGATAATACGTTAAACTGGCTAAAACGTGTTTTGCAACTGGATAGCTTCCTTTCTTTGCTTTGCGAGCAACCGTCAAAAAGACGCAGTTTCTATTATGAATCAAGCCATGAAAACAATAACAGCCGATAATTACGAATTTAAGCCCGCTTGGTGGATGCGCAACCGCCACGCCCAAACCATACTTCCGCGATTCTTTAGGCCTAGATTACAGGTGCCCGTCGACTATGAAACACTAGACACACCAGACGATGACTTTTTAGAACTTGCATGGGCAAAACACGGCGATAAATCGGCACCTTTGGTTGTGGTATTACATGGGCTAGAAGGCAATATCAACAGCTTTTATGCAAAAGGCCTATTAAAAGCGTTGGTACACCATGGTTTTGATGCCGTACTGATGCACTTTCGCAACTGCTCACGTGAAGTGAATCGCCAAGCTAGGGCTTATCATAGCGGCGAAACCTCAGATCTTGGCTTTTTTATAGACACGCTAAAAGCCCGTTTTCCTAAACGGCCATTATTTGCGGTTGGCTTCTCGCTCGGCGGTAATGTACTTGCCAAATACTTGGGAGAAACCAAATCGCAAAGCGGTCTTGAAGCTGGTGTTGTCGTCTCAGCGCCTTATCACCTTTCTTCCTCTTGTCAGGTGATCAGAAAGAGCTGTTTTAAGCTCTATCAAAAATACTTGCTAGACAGGATGAAGAAATCTTTTTCACGTAAGCTAGACACCATCCAGTCGCAAATTAGGATAGACAAGCCTGCTCTTTATGCCATTGATGACCTTTGGCAATTTGACGATAAGATAACGGCACCGCTGCATGGTTTTAACGGCGCGGAAGACTATTACGCACAAGCAAGTTCGCAGCCCTACTTAACCCAGATCACGACACCAACACTCCTGATCCACGCCGAAGATGACCCCATGCTATCATCACAAGCCGTGCCTACAGCCGCTCAGGTTAACTCACCGGTGACGCTCGCAGTGAGTCCCCACGGTGGTCACGTAGGGTTTATTTCGGGAAGTAACCCCCTTAAACCTAGGTTTTGGCTAGAAAGCGTTATTCCACAATATTTACAGCAAATTTATAGTAAGGCTAAGTAGTATGCTCATTCCCTATCAACAACTTCCGCAAGAGACGCTAGACAATCTTATTGAGCACTATGTGCTGCGAGAAGGAACAGACTATGGCGATACCGAGGTCAGCACCGAGAGCAAAGTCGCGCAAGTGAAAGCACAGCTAAAATCCGGAGAAGCGCTGATCGTTTTCTCAGAATTACATGAATCTGTGAATATTGTTAGCAAACAACAATTTCAAGCAATGCAAGCACAGGAAGATTACGAGTATTAAAAAACCTTCAGCTTTCTTTGTATTTAGCGCTAATCGTAAACAGTTGTCGAAGTGACAGGAGTTGTTACAATCAAATTTCTATAACTATAAAGGAAAGGCAATTTTATGAAGCTCGGCACTGCTCTTTGCGCCCTAGCGCTGGCTGTTTCTAGCGCTTATGCAACTGAATACAAAGCCTCTGAGCGCGCAGTTAAACTCGCTCACGATAACATCCTAATTGATACACACATCGACGTTCCATATCGCATCCAAAGTAAATGGGATGATGTTAGCCAAGCAACCGAAGGCGGTGATTTTGATTACCCTCGCGCGGTAAAAGGCGGTCTTAATGCGCCATTTATGTCTATTTATATTCCTGCTAATTTAGAATTTGAAGGTAAAGGTAAAAGCTATCAACTCGCCAATCAACTGATTGACGGTATGGAAGCCTTAGCACATCGCGCACCAGATAAATTTGCAATGGCTTACAATACCGACGACATTTATGCGCAATTTGACAGTGGTATTATGTCTATCGCGATGGGCATGGAAAATGGCTCGCCCATTGAAGGTGAGATGAAAAACCTTAAGCATTTTTATGACCGTGGCGTACGCTATATCACCTTAGCACACTCGCAAAGCAACCATATTTCTGACTCTTCTTATGACGTACGCCGCAAATGGAAAGGCTTAAGCCCATTTGGTAAAGAGCTAGTGGTTGAAATGAACAAAATTGGTATGCTCATTGATGTATCACACATTTCCGATGACGCCTTTTATCAGGTTATGGACATTTCAAAAGTGCCGGTCGTTGCTTCACATTCATCCCTGCGCAAATACACCCCAGGATTCGAGCGCAATATGGATGACAAAATGCTCAAAGCCTTGGCAAAAAATGGCGGCGTGATCCAAATTAACTTTGGCTCGAGCTTTGTGACGGCAAAAGCTGGAGCTTGGTATGACAAGCGTGACGAAGCACAAAAAGAAGCCAAAGACAAAGATCGCACCGATTTTAGAGCGGCGTTTAGAGCAAAAAATCCGTTTCCATTTGCCACACTTGATCAAGTGCTAGATCACATTGACCACGTCGTTAAGTTGATAGGGATAGATCACGTAGGAATTGGTTCAGATTACGATGGTGTGGGTGACTCACTACCGGTTGGCCTGAAAGACGTGTCAACGTATCCAAATCTTGTGCAAGGTCTCTTGGATAGAGGTTACAGCGACGCTGATATCAAAAAGATTTTAGGTGGCAATACCCTGCGCGTGTGGAAACAAGCTGAGGCTTACGCAAAGAAGTTCGCTAAATAACCTCAGGTTAAATAACTGTTCAAACCACTGATTTATAAGGTGTGCCGCACGGCATACCTTACAAGACCTTAAACTTTAAACTGAGATAATTCATTCACCAATTTACTGGTGACTCGCAGCACATCATCCGAAATTTGGTGCGTTTCTCCAGACAACCGCTCGCCGTCCAATGTTTTGTCATTTAAATCAGTTAAATTACTGCTAATCTCAGTAGATACTGCATTTTGCTGCTGAGTCGCATGAGCGGTTTGCTCTGAAAGCTCAGTCACTTTCACCGCACTTTGTGCAATTAACTCCAATAGCTCCGTTGCCTTCGTAAAACTTTCTACTGCAACATCAACATACTGCTTACCATCTTCAATGGTCTTTTGTGAGTCCTCTACGCTATGGGAGAATGCTTCCAACATCTTCTGAATATCATTAGTGCTGTCTTGTGTTCGAGTGGCCAGTGACCTAACCTCGTCAGCTACCACTGCAAATCCACGACCTTGTTCGCCTGCTCTTGCCGCTTCTATTGCCGCGTTGAGCGCTAATAAATTGGTTTGCTCAGCGATCCCGCGAATAACATCAAGCACTTGCGTAATGTTTTCAGAGTTTTTTTGTAAAGCTAACGAACTGGAGAGTGCCGCTTCCATATTATCAGCAAGATGAGTGATTTTTTGTTTTGAATCAGCCAACACCGTTTTACCTTGTGCTGCGTAGCGATGTGAAGCTTCAGCTTCTTTCAATGAGTTTTCTGCCACCGACGAGACTTCTTGACTTGAGTGACTTAGCTGATTCACCGCGCTAACAATGGTATGTGATGACTTACCAAGCGAGTCGATTAAGTCATGGCACTGTGTGGCATAATGACTGAGTTTTGACGACAAACTCGACAGCTCGCCACCATCTTTCACAAGTGCTGTAACCATCGCCTGTAAACTCTCGAGAAAATGATTAAAGTTTAGCGATAGCTTTGCAAACTCATCATTTCCTTTGATCTCAATGCGACCAGTTAAGTCTCCGTCTCCAGAGGCGATTTCAGAGATCCTATCTGACACAAAGTTTATCTGCTTTGCTAGCTGACGAGGGATGCGATAAGCAATCCAACAAGCAATACCAAGTAGGAGCAAGGCACCAACACCAAGACCCCACTTTATCTGAGTAACCTCAGCAACGACTAACGCACGACTTGCAGCAGATTTTCCATCGGCTAATTCACCGGCTTTATCAAGCACATCACGAACTGCACCAAATAACTTAGCCGACTCAGTTTGAAGCGCTTTATCTGTCGGGGTTTTAATACTCGCCACCGTCACGCGATACCAACTTTGAAAGTCCGCGTCAAAAGTTGCAAAACTACCCAGCTCACTCTGGTGGAGTGACATAAACTGAAGATACTTTTGATAGCGCTGTTTCACCTGCTCGGCGTTTTCTTCAAAATCCGCCCGCTTATCTTCACCAGCCAATAATTTGAGGTAGGCTTCTTGAGCTTGATAAAAGTCTCTATCCGCATTGAGTACCACTGACACGGCTTTTAAATAGTTTTCAGTTTGGATCTCAAGTGCCGATTGCACTTTATTGAGCAACACCGAAAAACCAAAAAACACAAATAGCAACACGATCGTCAACATAGCCGTAGGCAACGAACTTTTGACTCGAATACTATGTAAATCCATCTTCATACACCTCAAACAAGAGATAGTAAAAGCCTAGACCATATAAAGATTTATAGACAAATAATCTTCACCCATTCAAAAGAAAACAAAATAATTACATTTCATTATTTGTTTTACAACAACACTTCTTTGTATTATTTTTAAGCAGATCACGCTATCGGTTTCGTGATAACAAACTTAATAAATCTATAAAAAGGATATTGAAAATGAAAATAAAGCTCCAAAAAAAGCAGCTAAAAAAACTCACTCAAGATAACAAACTACCTCAGGAAGCAACTCCTCAAGTAGCCGGAGGTGATTATACGAGAGTTTACGGATGTCAGGACACGATGAAATGTGCATCTCGCCAAGACATCTCAGCTTGTTGCAATCACTCCGATCTTGCTAGCTGTCAAATCGGATTCACCTGCCTTTGCTAAATCTATTCACTTTTTAACAGCGGGTTTCCATAACCCGCGTATAGGTTGTTGCTCACAGTGTAAGTATTAAGATTAATTCCAATTTAAGAAATGCATCAAACAACAGCAACACTCAGGCTTTGAATAATAAAAAGTGGATGATTTATTTCTCTGTATATAGCGAAGAAAACTGACTGTCCATTGAGGGGGTTTTAGGTAACTAAACTAAAAATTTGATTACGGGAGTCGTTAATTTATGAAGAGTGAACCGACGACTTTTGTACTAGTTCTTTAGAGTGTGCAGTCCAATTAAGAATTGGTTGCGGGAGTCGTTAATTTATGAAGAGTGAACCACGACTTTTGCACGAGTTCTTTAGATTATACAGCCCAATTAAGAATTGGTTGCAGGAGCCATTAACTTATGAAGAGTGAACCGACGACTTTTGTACTAGTTCTTTAGAGTGTGCAGTCCAATTAAGAATTGGTTGCGGGAGTCGTTAATTTATGAAGAGTGAACCTTTATGAAGAGTGAACCGATGAATTTTGGTAGAGTTCTTTAGATTATACAGTCCAATTAAAAATTGGTTGCGGGAGCCGGATTTGAACCGACGACCTTCGGGTTATGAGCCCGACGAGCTACCAGGCTGCTCCATCCCGCGCCTATATGTTTTTGTGAATCTATTCTTCGTCGGGGAACGACGACCTTCGATTCTTTCCAGGTTTAGCGAGTCCGACGAATGATTTATCATTCTGCTCCATCCCGCGCCTGTATTTGTACTTAATTTTAAGTCTTGTACTTGAGACTCTATACATCCAACTGATGTTGGTTGCGGGAGCCGGATTTGAACCGACGACCTTCGGGTTATGAGCCCGACGAGCTACCAGGCTGCTCCATCCCGCGCCTG
>NZ_JAKRFW010000072.1:0-18035 GCF_022347905.1 Pseudoalteromonas sp. Of11M-6
AGGCAGAGCCTGCGTAGCATAGTTATTCTATGTGAGTCAGGCGAGAACACAGTAGAAATGCTAATCAAGCGCTGCCCTTTGGGTTCACCTGAGTGCGCTCTGTTCATTGTTGCTCAACTTTTGCCTAGATTACTAGGCGGCAAGTCGAGCGTCGCGACCAAAACACACTCAGAAGAACAAAAATCAAACAGCAAAGATCAACAGGCCCTAGTTGTTACTGCAAATATTGACTCGCTGAACTTATTATTCAGGGTGATTTAAACACCCCGAGCTCAGCAAGTTTAGCTTCTAGTACCTTAGTATTTTCATTTTCATGACGGAGCGTCGTTTTTTCCGTACCTGACATCAACTTACTCCCCGGTAAATGGAGCGTCACCAAAGGCAGAATAAGTAGAGAAAGGATACGCAACCAAATCGTTTTCAACTTTCGTTTCTTGTAAATTTTTAACTCGCAGTGTACCGCAAACCTTCTCTTAAGTACTACCTTCACACTCCGACTTTTACGTTAAGCCCACCAAGATCTCAAGCGCATGTTTTCTATCACTTAGCTCGTATAAATCGTTGGTAAAAATAAACTCATCGACCGCTAATTCGCGTTTAATCATGCTGAGTTTATGATGGACCGTCCCGGGGCTTCCAACCACAGATAGGCCTAAAAAGCTTTCGACTTGCATTTGCTCTTGGGCATTCCATAGACCCTCCATCGAATCAACGGGGGGTTTCAACCATAACGCCTGGCCTCGCATCAACGCTAGGATACGTTGCTTTGACGTGGTAGCTAAATACTGCGCTTGCTCATCGGTATCGGCTGCAACTACCGGTAAGCCAAGCATTACATAAGGTTTATCTAACACCTTTGATGGTTGGAAATCGCGGCGATAAAGCGCAATAGCATCATGCACGAATCGTGGCGCAAAATGACCCGCAAATGCATAAGGTAAACCTCGCTTTGCGGCGAGCTGGGCACTATAAAGACTCGAACCAAGCAACCAGATTGGTACCTTGGTGTTTTCGCCCGGAATGGCACGCACCGAGGATTTACCGTCATAAGGACCGAGCAAGGCTTGTAATTCAGCAACTTCATCGTCAAATTGCTCCGCACGTCTCTCATCGCGACGCAGTGCTCGGCTGGTAATAGGATCGCTGCCAGGCGCGCGCCCTAATCCCAAATCAATACGGCCTGGATAGAGGCTTTCTAAGGTGCCAAACTGCTCAGCGACGACTAACGGTGGATGGTTTGGCAACATCACGCCACCCGCCCCTACCCGAATATTGTGAGTGTGTCCGGCAATATGCCCTATCAATACGGAGGTTGCTGCGCAGACGATGCCACGCATATTATGATGCTCAGCCATCCAAAAGCGTTTAAAGCCAAGTTCATCCGCTTTTTGCGCATAAGCCACGCTGTTAGCGAGGGTTTGTGAAACGGTATCTTGCTCTTTCATCGGGCTTAATTCGAGCAAAGAAAATGGCATGTTAGCAAGTGAAGTCATAACAATCCTTAACGGTTTGAGTTACACCATAGAGTATGGGTTGCTACTTCTATTTCAATCCGAAATCCCGCACTACATTGTTGCTGATTCTCGACTGGTTATGAACAGTCAAGCCATTAGCCCCACGTTAAAAGGCCTGATTTCCATGGATCCACGTTGGCGTAACTTTGGTCACTTTTATTTCTTCGAATGATATATTGAATAGGTTTTGGTCTAACACGATAAAGTCAGCAAGCTTTCCAACCTCGAGGCTTCCAACAATGTCTTCTTGTCGCATCGCGTACGCAGCATTTATTGTGTAGGCTGCGATTGCTTGTTCTAATGAGTTGCTTCAGGCTGTCGAGTAATTGCATTCGCGATACTGATAAAAGGATTAAGCGTACTCACATTCCAATCGCTGCTCAGCGTGAGCATCGCACCATTTTCACTTAGGCTTTTAATTGGAACCAAATGATCTGCCCGCTCGCGACCTAACAGTGGTTGCATTTCTTGCCAATGATGCGGTTGAGTAAATTCTCCTGCGACTTGTGCATCTGCTATCACACCCAGCGCAGAAAACCTCTTGTAATCTTCAGGATCAACAACTTCTACATGTGTAAGGCGATGCCGAGCAGCTCCTTTAGAGGCTGCTTCAATAGCATTTAACGCTTCATGTATTCCTCTGTCGCCAATTGCATGAATGTTAAAGTCAAAGCCACTAGGCTCCAATACTTTTATATATTTCTCTAATCGAGCTTGGGTAAAATAATTCACTCTACGGTTACCATTGAGCTTAAGCCAATCTACTTTATAAGGCTCTTTCATTGCCGCAGTGGTATTCACCAAAATACCATCCATGTAAAACTTTATTTGGTCGACTTCTAATAAGCTATTTGGCGTCGTATTATGAAACGATTTAAGCGCTCTAATTTGGCTTTCATCACTTGCTTCCGGATAAGCCCATAAGCCCAAGCTGGCTCGCATCTTCAAAACACCATCCGCTTGTAGCTTTTGCCAAGTATCTAATTGGCCGCGCTGCCAATATACGCGAGCATCACTAATGGATGTTATTCCGTGGCTTAAAAGCATAGGCTGAGTATATTCAACAAAGCCATAGCTAATTGGCAACTAACCTCTAGTCAGACTGAGTTCACGTTCAGTTTGAAGCTCACTAAACTATAAAAATGACGCGCTTAGCTGCTGAATCATGATAGCTCACCCAGCAGCTGCGATTTGGCCAAGACAACTGTTACTACAGCGAATTTTTCGTACTTACAGGTGTTTCTAAACTCGCTAGTTGCTTCTTTGCAGATTCGAGGTTAGGGTCAAGTACAATTGCCTGTTTTAAAATCGCCTTTGCACGTTTTAGTTGATTATCGGCAATCAGTGCCTCTGCGAGACTATCTAACCCATTGGCTGAACTAGGGAATGCTTCAACGTTTAGCTCAAATGCAGCAATAGCAGCGGCATTTTTCTCTTCTCCCAAAAGCGCATATCCCAAGTCATTCAACTGCGCTTCTGAAAAATCATAATCGTTATACCTATCGGCCTTGAGGCGATTATATTGACTTCTCGCCTCAGCAGGTTCCTCTTGGGTAAACATCTTATAAAGAACTGCTGAAATAGGTTGTTTTACTTGAGGATATGGTTTCATCGCTAAAATGGCTTCTACCGCTTTTTCATTCTCATCGACAACGTCATCTTGACCATTATTTGTTAATAGAATAATCGTTCTATTATCATCCAATTGATGGCTGTAAATCGACTTAAAACCTCGCCAGTGGCCACTGTGGCCAAACTTGGGATGATCATAGGCATCAGCCTTTAACATGAATCCATAACCGTACTGTTTGGTGTTGTTGTCTAATGTTGTGGTCGGCTGCAGCGCTTGCAGCCAAGTTTCCTTCGAAATAAGTTTATTATTGCTTAACGCTAAGTGCCACTTATACAAGTCCTGAGTCGTTGAATAGATCCCGCCCATCCCCTCAACATCAAAGAAAGGAATTTGATCAAAGGCGCGCTTCTTATCATTTAAGTGACGACGAAACCCATATGCACGAGTTGTTATTTTCTTTTCCGTCAACTTGGTTCGACTAACTGTATAATGCATACCAAGGGGTGAAAATACTTGCTGTTGAAGAAACTGGCTATACGGCATTCTAGATACTGACTCAATGACTTTTGCAAGTACAACATAACCAGTATTACTGTATTTAAATTGCTCACCCGGTTTAAACATTAATGCAGGTTGCTCACTCAGCAGCACACTCAATAAAAAACTTTGATCAAGGCTGGAGTCCACTTTTCCTTGACGATACAAGTCCGAGATATAAGGCATCATATCTGGCACACCAGAAGTGTGGTTTAATAGCTGATTGATTTTAATATCTTTATATGGAAAGTTAGGAATATATAAATAAACGGGATCTTCAAATTTCAGTTTGCCTTGCTCTTTAAGCATCATGATCGCGATAGCGGTAAACTGCTTTGAAATAGAACCAATATCAAACTGATGTTGAGTCCCTAGCAGCTCTTCACTAGCGTGACTAACCTCTCCCATCGTTCTTTGGAAAAGTATGGCGTCATTTTCTGCAACTAAGACACTGCCATTGCATAACTTTATTTGTTCGCAGTGTGTAAAGTAAGCTTCTAACAATTGTACTCGGTCATCTTCAAAGCTTTGCACATTCATACTATTCAACATTAATACGGTTGAAGTAATGGCAGACAAGACAAACTTTTTCATAATTAATCCTTGTTGTTTTTATACATGTTGAGTCAATCAACTTACATGCCAAAATATATAGCGATAAAAAACAATAGGTTAAATATAAATTCCTTCAACTATTACGTTGATGGTGTATCGAAAGTGGGACATTCTTAGAAGACTTGTAGCACTTCCGGAACACCGCAAAATACACTTTACAAGCCTTCCAGACGGTGCGTAAGCGCAACATAGCAAGCACATAATAATCCACATAAAACCAGCTTTTGCCTGCTAGACTCATAAAAAACTGACTTGGAGCAATATCTTATGAAAGCCGCTATCCTGTTTATTCTATTTACTTTTAGTAGCCAGTTATTGGCAGAGACGGACACAACTAAAATCAATAAGCTGTTCGACAGCTACATGAGTAAATACAACCATTATCTGCAAACTGGTGATTTACCAACCAGTCCTCAACTGTACACAGATACGCTTATGTTAATGTCATCAAGTTCAAAGCCAAGCGTGATCACACAAACGCAAATGAATAAACAGGTGCAAGTATTCTTAACACGCCTGAAAGAACAAGGTGTCAGTCACGTAAAGTGGAGCAAGGTCAGTATTCATTTTCTTGATAAAAATATTGCGTTAGTGAGCAACATCGCTGAGCGATACACCCAATCAGGCGCACTTTTTAATAAAGTAGGCGCAAGCTATTACGTCTATTTAGCTGATGGTGAATGGAAAATATCTGCGTTCGCTGTACATGATGCGAAAAACACTTTACTTTAATTGCATCTAAACTTTGGTGTTGTAGGCATGGAAAACTGGGACGACTTTCAATTACTGCTTGCATTAAAACGTGCTAATACACTCAGAGGTGCGGCCAAAGTTCTAGGTGTAAACCACACGACGGTATCTCGTAGACTACATGCTTTAAATCAACGCTTTAGTCTTGATATATGTATGCTTTCGCAAGGCAAAGTCTCGTTTTCTGAATTGGGACTGCAGCTGCTCAGTGCCGCTGAAAACATGGAAGCCAGCCTTGCCCCTCATTTAAGCCAAATTAACACTTCGGTTAAGCAGTTAAAACAACAAATAAACTTATCTATCCCCCCAGCGATTTTGCAGTTTGTCTTGTTAGACGAATTACATGAATTTCAGCAAAACAATCCTTACCTCACGCTGTCGATTAATACTACCTATGCACTTTCCGATCTAGAGAAATCAGAAGCCGATGTCGTGATCCGAGCTTCTCACGTTCCGGATGAGCACTTAGTTGGTCACCGGCTATTTCCGATTTCACTTGGTTACTTCATGCATAAAGACTATCTCGATAACCGCACGAGTGAAAGCGTTTCTTGGATAACCGCCAGCGTAACAGAAAGACCGACTTGGCTACTTGATACACCCTATCCAACCGCCCCAGTTTCTCTATCAATTGAAGATTTGGTGCTGCGTCATCAGGCTGCATCCAAAGGCCTTGGTATGATCAGAGGGGCGCACTATATTGCAAGGCATTTTCCTAATTTAATTGAATTTGCACCAGCGAGTGAGCACTATGCAGATTTATGGATCCTGACCCATCCAACAAAAAAATCCATACCCAACGTCAAGCGGCTTATCAGCTTTTTACTTAAGACTATGCGCAGTAAACAAATACTGATCGACTGCGCAAAATAACATTCGCCACGTTAGTTTAGCGCCTATCCACTCTAATCAGCCAACCATTTATACATAACATAGCTATCTACCAAACCCAATTTCCCGTGTTTATATGCCTTGGGAATGGTGCCCACAATGGTAAAACCAAGCTTTTGCCATAGTTTAATCGCCAGTTCATTGGTCGATACCACACTATTAAATTGCATGGCTTCGAACCCCAGCGCTAACGCTTGCTGCTGGGAATGTTCGCACATCAGCCGTGCAATTCCTTTACCACGAGCCAAACTCGACACCATGTAACCACAGTTACATATGTGGCTACTCGGACCCATCGCATTTTGTCGCAAATAATAGCTGCCAAGTACTTGCCCATTTTCAACATATGCAAAAGCTTTGAGCGGCGTTTCACACCAAAGTAAAAATGCCTGATCTATACTCATATTCGAGTCAAATGCATACGTTTCTTGCGCTTGGATCACTTCTGAAAACGTTGGCCAAAACGACTCAAAATCTTCCCGAGTTATCTCTCTTATCATCCCATTTCCTCTAAACGTCATACCTGATAGCAATTAACCCAATTCTTGCAAATATACTCATTCTACTAATCTCACACCACTTTTGTTTTAGGGAACCTGAGACGAATACTTATCGAATCGTTAGTTTTCCACGCTAATAGTTACTGACTTACCACTCCTGTAATGCACTGTAACTTTCTGTAATGTATTTAGCCTTTTTCAAAGCCTAGTATGAAACAGTAGATTGATGAGAAACCACTCATCAAAAGGATATTTAATTTTCTTGTGAGGTTGTTATGTGTACTAGAGCTTTTAATAACTGGAATAGAGCATATTTGGCTACTGCCAGAAATATGGACTGGATGTTTATATTACCTACCAGCTTGTTTGTACTTGAAAAAGGACTAAAAAAATCGGGGCTTGAGCCAGTTTCTGAGCTAGAGGCAATAGCAAGCGAGAAAACTCGCAACCCACTTACGTGGACATCTTCCTATAGTAGTGTGGTCGCTATGGTAGGAGATGATTGCAGCGGCTGGGCAGCCTCCGATGGCATGAACTCTATGGGGCTTGTCGCAAATGTATTGTACGACTCAGGCGCGACGTACGGTAAATCAGCATGCAAAAGTAAAAAGCAGCTGAGCGTACTGAGATGGTTGCAATATGTATTAGACAAATTTGTACTCGTCAAGGAAGTCGTTGACGTATTCAGCAAACAAGAAATTCAGATCGTTGGTGCAGAAGTACCTAACAGCGAAGGTAAAACCGCAGCATTGCATTTGATAGTGTCGGATATCAGTGGCGATTCAGCCATTATCGAAGTTGAGAATGGGGTTTTTAAGATCCATCACAGCGCTGACTATCGCGTTGTTACCAATGAACCAAGTTATGAAGATCAGCTAAGGATTAATGATTATTGGCTGTGGCAATGGAGTGATAAAAACAGTCAGCCGAGCCATACGATCCCTGGCGGTCCATACTCAACCGATAGATTCGAGCGCGCTGCGTTTTATCTTAATCACTTAGATTTACCAAACGATGAGCATGATGCCCTTGCACAGGCTCGCTCGGTTGCTGCAAGTGCATCAGTACCCCTTGGCTATAATTTTACAAGCAGTGCCAGCCCAAATATATCTAATACCTTGTGGACAACCGTTGCAGCACATAGGAGCCAAACCTATTACTTTTGCAATGCTCGCACGCCTCATGTTGCTTGGGTGGAATTGGCAAACTTTAACTTTGAACCGCCAGTCAGTGCCTTCACACTGATAAGCGAAGATCCATCTGGGGAATACATCAATAGCACCAGAAATGGCAAGTTAAACAAGCATTTTGAACCAACCGAAGATCCGTTCAAAAAGTAAGATTAGCAGAGCTTCTGAGCCAAACACGCCATAGCTCGTTTTGGCTCAAAAGCACTTAATTTACCGCCATATTCACAGCCATCACTAACAGTAGCACAGCAAATACCTTTTTAATCGTGGCAACAGGCAAGTGATGCGTGGCTTTAGCCCCCATTGGAGCAGTGAACCAAGACGTGCACACAATTCCTAACAGCGCCGGCAAATAAACAAATCCGGCGAAACCATCCGAAAGTGCAAAGTGCGCACTGCCCGAGCTAATGTAGCCAACGGAACCAAAGAGCGCGATAACAATGCCACATGCAGAGGCGCATCCTATGGCCTTTTTCATATCAACAGAGAAAAACGTCAACAGCGGTACCAAAAGCGCTCCACCGCCAATGCCTATCATGGCAGATAAACCACCTGTGATCGTCGTTAATACCGTAAGTATGCCTTTATTTGGCAGCTGCCTTTGGGTTGAGCTCTCATTTTTACTGCTATAAAACATTTTTATTGCTATCAATACCACACTTACTGCAAATACAATGCGCACTGCGTTTTCGGGTAATAGCGCAGCCAAAAAACCACTGATAAGCGCGCCTAGTGCAACGCCCGTCATTATCCACGGCGCTAAATCCCACGGTACATTGCCATTTTTATGATGCGCGATTGCCGATGAGGTAGAAGTAAATAAAATGGATGCCAGCGATGTCGCTACAGCGGCTATCACCACTTGCTCCGGCGGTAACACGTTAAAGTACAATAAAATACTGCTCAGCACCGGAACAATAACCAGCCCACCGCCAATACCTAACAATCCGGCTAAAAAGCCGACAACACTACCGAGTAGTGCACAATACACAAACAACAATATCAACTCACTCATTCCACTTATCTCTTCTTTTAATTGAGGCGCAATCACCTAAGTGAGCAATATGGCCGTTGCTTTTAGCCTTTGTGCCACCTAAGCGCTGCGAGTATAACAACATAACGCTTTGCCATTGGTGCTTTTGACTTAGATAAGCCTTGAATATTCCTCACGTTTTACTTGAAACAAATGCAACTTAGACATTTAGCGGTCTAGACTTTCGGATCTCCAAAGAGTTTTACTCTACAATTGCTCATATTTTCTGCATATGCGACTCAATAAGCGGCATCTATTTTTGTAACTCATGAATCAGACTCATGTTTTATGTGAAATAAAACCGTTTTTCTTCATCTTGTGATCCACGTATAAATCTTACATCACTTAATGTTCGGCACTCTCACTGCGTCCCCGTGGATATCTGTTTATCGCAGTGAAACGTAATTACCGAGCGCGTTAGCATTAGAATTGGATACCTGAAGAACATGAATAACGAGTTTACTTTCACTATTAAGAGCATTCGTCTTGACGAGAATTACCATCCGTCAAACAGCACGCGGATCACCACCAACTTTGCTAACTTAGCAAGAGGCGAAAGCCGCCAGCAAAACTTACGCAATGCCTTAAAGATGATTGATAATCGCTTTAACGCATTGGCTAACTGGGATAACCCAACAGGCGACCGTTATTCTGTTGAGCTTGAGATAGTCTCAGTTGATATGGATATTGCAGGCAGTGGACAAACTTTCCCGTCAATTGAGGTGTTAAAAACCAATATTGTTGACCACAAAACCAATGAACGCATTGAGGGAATTGTTGGTAACAACTTCTCATCTTACGTACGTGACTATGATTTTAGCGTGCTATTGCTTGATCATAATAAAGATCAACCTAAATTCAGCATCCCAGCTAACTTTGGCGACTTACACGGTAAGCTATTTAAATACTTTGTCGATTCAGAAGCTTACAAGAGTCACTTTAGTAAGCCACCGGTGATTTGCCTAAGTGTATCGGATAACAAAACCTATCACCGCACTGAAAATCAGCACCCGGTGCTTGGCTTTGAATATCAGCCAAATGAGTCATCATTAACTGAGCAATATTTTAAAAAGATGGGCTTACAGGTGCGCTACTTTATGCCACCAAATAGCGTTGCACCTTTGGCTTTTTACTTCTTTGGTGACTTACTGAATGACTACACCAATCTGGAGTTGATCAGCACCATCAGCACTATGGAAACATTCCAAAAGATCTACCGCCCTGAGATTTACAACGCCAATGCGGTTGCAGGCAAGTGCTATCAGCCAAACTTGAAAAACCTAGATCATTCATTAACGCAGATTGTTTATGACCGCGAAGAGCGCAGCCAGTTGGCGATTGCACAAGGTCGATTTGCAGAAGAGCATTTCATCAAGCCTTACCAAACCGTACTTGAGCAGTGGTCTGCAAATTACGCTTTATAATCAACGGGAATATGGAACAGCATTTATTATGAAAACACTATTACCAACGTCTACTGCTGGCAGTTTACCTAAGCCCGCTTGGCTTGCTCAGCCAGAAACCCTATGGTCACCTTGGAAACTAGAGGGCGACGAGCTTATTGATGGCAAAAACGATGCGCTACGCATTGCTTTGCAAGAGCAACAACTTGCCGGAATTGATATCGTGAGTGATGGCGAGCAAACCCGTCAACACTTTGTAACCACTTTTATTGAACACCTAAGCGGTGTGGACTTTGAGAAGCGTCAAACCGTAAAAATTCGCGACCGCTATGATGCCAGTGTTCCAACCGTGGTGGGCCCTGTATCTCGCCAAAAGCCGGTTTTTGTTGAAGATGCCAAGTTTTTACGCAGCCAAACAGACAAACCTATCAAATGGGCATTGCCAGGTCCGATGACGATGATAGATACGCTGTATGATGACCACTACAAAAGCCGTGAAAAGCTAGCGTGGGAATTTGCTAAGATCCTTAATCAAGAAGCCAAAGAGCTGGAAGCTGCTGGAGTCGATATCATTCAATTCGACGAACCGGCGTTTAATGTCTTTTTTGATGAGGTCAACGACTGGGGCATTGCGGCGCTTGAACGTGCTATTGAAGGACTCAAATGCGAAACCGCAGTGCATATCTGTTACGGTTACGGCATTAAAGCTAACACCGATTGGAAAAAGACCTTAGGATCAGAATGGCGTCAATATGAAGAGGCATTTCCTAAGCTACAAAAATCCAATATCGATATCATCTCTTTAGAGTGCCATAACTCTCACGTGCCAATCGACTTGTTAGCGTTGATCCGTGGTAAAAAAGTGATGGTTGGTGCGATTGATGTTGCAACCAACACCATCGAAACGCCAGAAGAAGTTGCCAACACACTACGCAAAGCACTTGAGTTTGTTGACGCCGACAAACTCTACCCATGCACTAACTGCGGTATGGCACCACTTTCTCGTGAAGTGGCAAGAGGTAAGCTCGCTGCATTGAGCGCAGGGGCTGAACTTGTGCGCCAAGAGCTATTAGCCAAAAAATCAGCTTGATAAATACTGAATTAACAATAGTTTTAGCTGCTAAATAAAACCTAAATTATGTGCCGCCTTCAAGGAATGATAGGTGGTGCGGCTTTACAACCTTAATCAGTGTTCAGTACGACGGTTTATTACTTAACCCGAGCTGCGCATAAGAAATTGAACTAAATGCCCTTGTGGTGATCAGATCTTTCGACCAAGAAACATAAGATTACCAAGGCAAGGGCATGAATAACTTAGATGCAATTTACGTAGGTGTCGATGATTTTTGTTTATTGTTTGAACCTCAATGGCTTAAACCATCTCGCCTAGCCTCTAGCGAAGTTATGACTATTTTGATTGCTTTTCATCAATCGGGGTTTCGCGACTTTAAAACCTACTACACAAAATTTGTTTGTCCGTATTGGAGACATTATTTTCCAGATTTAGTCAGTTATACACGCATGTTAAAATTGCTCCAGACCACGTTACCTGCTCTGTGTAGCTACTTAAAGCTGCGCTTTGATAAACCAACAGGTATAGCTTTTATAGATTCTACTTCACTCAAGGTTTGTCACAACATGCGTATTCTTCGCCACCAAGTTTTCGAAGGCGAAGCCAAACGAGGCAAGGGTACAATGGGCTGGTTTTATGGCTTTAAGCTTCACCTCATCATGAATGACGAAGGTGGTTTATTAGCCGTAAAAGTAACCGCTGGGAATGTTGACGATAGAAAGCCTGTACTAGATATGGTCGATAATGTTACAGGTAGTTTATATGCTGATAAAGGTTATGTATCTGCAAACCTAAAGCGGAACTTGCCGAGCAAGGTATTGATTTCATAACAGGTCAACGAAGTAATATGAAACGTCAGCTAATATCGCCTTGGGATAAAGCGATGTTATCAAAGCGTTTCATCATTGAGACTGTTTTCGACCAGCTAAAAAATATGGCTCAAATAGAGCATACAAGGCACCGAAGCTGCATTTCATTTATGGTTAATTTAATGGCTAGATTAATTGCCTACACCTTTCAGACTAAAAAGCCGAGTATAAAAGTGACTCGGCTTTAATTCTTATGCAGATCTGAGGTTACTTAAACTCACCAGATAACTTCTACTCGCTCTTGTTGTCATTTTACCCCTCAGTCTTTGGCTTATATCTCATTACTCAGCTTGTCTGTAGTGGTAAAGTAGCAAGGGGTAAGCTTGCCGCACTGAGCACAGAGATTGAGCTCGTACATCAAGCGCTATTAGCCAAAAACCATCAAATTTATATTTACATTTAGCATAACAAGCGTTAATAATTGGGAGCTAATAACACAATAAGGATATCATTTGTATGAAAACTATTGCACTCCTATTGCTTTTACTCTGTGTACATAGCGCACAGAGTAACACGCAGGATTTAGATACCGAAAGAAATTTGTATGTTCAAACTACAACTCTAAAAGCACTTAGTCTGGATGACGTACAAAAAGGCACATTACGTGCCATAATCCAGAACGCAGAACTAGACAAAAGAATAGATGCTGAATACGAGGATGGTGCTAAATACGCTATCGGAGATACAAGCCGGTCAATCCCCTACACGGGCAATGAAATACTTCACATAACAATAAATAATGAAATGAATTCTGAGAGCTTCACCTTAAAACCAACTTATTTAGCCTATGGTAGTGATTTAATTTTAAGGTCAATCAGTTTTGAATCACAAGAGAAAAGAGCCAGAACCAAAGCCAGACTAATCTTATTTTTGGAAGATGGCGGGAAATCTGCACCCTCTCAACTCTATTATGGGCTTGTTATTAAAACGGAAGGAAAAGCAATATACATGGAGTTCTCAAAAGATTGGCAAATCATTAAAGCAATTGAAACACTACAAAAAAAACGTCCGTTTTTGGGCAATGACGTAATGGAAGTAGGTGACTTCTTACCCAACCAAACACAAAACACAAAACACAAAACACAAAACACAAAACACAAAACATAAGCACGATAAAACCAAGTAGTTCACCGTCAATTAACGGCTGGCAAGTTAGGATGCCATTAAACCCAGAAAAAGCTTTTGAAAATTCTATAGGGCCAGGAATATTATGGCTAGTACACCCAAGTATCGCTGAAAACTTGGCAATGTATAAATTCAGAGAGTTTCTACCTGTGCCCGTTTTAGATTCGATTGGGAGTATTTTAAAAGAAGAAGGAATTATCGATGGTGTTACTCGCCTCCCTATGAGATATTATACTGCTCATGAGACAACAAGTGCAGGGGAGCGCTATGCTTATAGCTTACCTCCAGAAGATGTTTGCCCAAATGGCTACTGCTCCCGTAATTATTCTGAACTTTTGAATAAAATGGCTAACAGCCAAAAAGTAAGGGAAATGCGAATAGCATGGAAAGCTGACGTAGTTATGTTTGTTCATCCATTTTTCGATGTTATAAACCAAGCTGCAGGTCAAGCCTATCAACCCAAATATATGGGGGACAGAAATAATAAGCACTTGGCATATGCCGTAGCAGGTTGGGGCTACAATCTGTTCGCAGACCAATACTACTCAATGCATGAACTTTTCCATTTAATTGGATTAGGCCACTCCGTTCACAATACATCTCAACCCGGCACCAATACAGCAAGAGCTTTTATTGGCAAATATACTGATAATGACCGAGAAAAAACAGTTTATGGTGTAAGAAGTTTTATGGCATACAACGATGTGTGCAAAGTTACAGCTAGAGTAAACAACTGCATTCGATTTGATCACTTCTCTTCAAATAAAAGATATGTAGAATTAGACAATGGCGAAAAGCTTAGACTCGGCTCAAGTCATGATAACAATAGTCAAACAGCCGTTAACTTTATCAGAGAAGTTTCTAACTATAGTAAAATATTACGATAATCCTAATAAATTAAACCTCAGTGAACTCTGAGGTTTAATTTTTCGCATAATCCTAAATCAGATTATTGCAGCTTACAAACACCCTCTCCAAACATTATCAATTTTCATACGCACAAAACTGTCGTATTCTCCGTCGTGCATTTGATACACCGAGTTTTTATTTCATTCTATCGCGTATTAGGTGACATTGAATTACACCTGAATAACTATGAAGCCCACATAAAAATTATATTGAAGGTGGCGATATGCCTTTTGAATTGAAACGGACGCTTATTTGCACTTTACTGGCTTGCGCTGCATTGCCAGCACTAGCACAAACTGAGGTGGGATTACAGGCTAAAGACATTTTTGAACTGGAATATGCAAACGACCCACAAATATCCCCAGATGGTACTCAAGTTGTCTATGTGCGTAACAATAATGACGTGATGAAAGATGCTAAGCGACAAAACCTGTGGCTGGTCGATACGAAATCAGGCGCACAATCACCACTCTTCTCTGATGAAAACAATTACAGTCAACCTCGCTGGTCGCCGGATGGTAGCAAAATCGCCTTTGTGAGCAATGTATCTGGCAGCACACAAATTCATGTGCATTATCTTGCTCAAAACCGTACGGCACTACTTACACAGTTGCAATCTGGGATCAGTGGCTTAACTTGGTCACCAGATGGCAAATGGCTGGCTTTTAGCCAAAAGGTTGCTGAAAAGCCAGCAGTCATTGCCAAGATGCCAGAAAAACCAAAAGGCGCGAAGTGGTCCGACTCTGCCATTGTTATCGACAAAGCCTACTACCAAGCAGATGGCCGAGGCCTTATCAAACCGGGCTATCGCCAGATCTTCGTGTTACCGAGTGAAGGCGGCACGCCACGCCAATTAACCTCAGGTAATTACCACCATGGTGGGAAACTCGCGTGGCGAGCAGATGCTAAGGCCATCGTATTTTCAGCAAACCGTATTGCAGACTGGGAATACAAGCGCCTAGAAGGCGACTTATTCGAAGTTGATTTTAACCGTAATATCACCCAGCTTACATCTGCTCCAGGTCGTGAGTACGCACCTAGTTTTTCCAAAAATGGTAAACAGTTGGCTTACCTTAGTGCATCGAACGCGCTAAACCCTTACCGTAATAGCAAACTGAATATTATGGATTGGCAGGACAAAACCTCTCACATGATTGCCAAAGACTTCGACCGCTCAATCCAAGACCCAACTTGGATTGGCAGTGATAGACTGGCGATGACATATGATGACCACGGCAAGCGAAAGCTCGCGAGCATCACCACAAAAGGCAAAATTACCGACATCACAGATACGCTCTCAGGCACAACCCTTGGTCGCCCTTATCTAAGCGGTGAATTTAGTGCTAACTTTGATGGAGAAATTGCCTTTACTCAGGGTTCGAGTGAGCGCCCTGCTGACATCGCAATCACGACAAGAAAAGGCAAAGTAGCGCAATTAACCCGCCTTAACGAAGACCTACTTGCACATAAAACCCTTGGTAAAGTGCATGAGATCGAGTATAGCTCGTCGTTCGACGGGGAGAAAATTCAGGGCTGGTATATTACGCCACCAAATTTTGACCCAAACAAAAAATATCCATTACTACTAGAAATTCACGGTGGTCCACACTTAGCCTACGGCCCCCATTTCTCAGCAGAATTACAGCGTTATGCCGCTGAAGGTTATGTGGTATTTTACGACAATCACAGAGGCAGCAGCTCTTACGGCGAGCGCTTTGCGATGTTGCTCAAGTACAAATACAGCTCGAAAGAAGACTTTGCCGATCATAACTCAGGGGTAGACGCTATGCTTGAGAAAGGCTTTATCGACAAAGATAATCTGTTTATTGCTGGCGGCTCTGCAGGTGGTATCGCAACAGCCTACGCAATTGGCTTAACAAACCGTTTCAACGCTGCTGTTGTCGTAAAGCCTGTGATCAACTGGCTGAGTAAAGTACTTACCGCTGACAGTGGCCTTGGTCAAATTCCAACGCAATTCCCAGGTATGCCATGGGAGCATATGGAACACTATTGGCAACGCTCACCGCTTTCGCTCGTTGGCAACGTAACCACCCCAACCATGCTAATGACGGGTGAAGAAGACTTGCGCACGCCAATGGCCGAAACCGAACAGTTCTACCAAGCACTTAAGCTACGTAAAATTGATTCTGTACTGGTCAAAATTCCAGGTGCGCCACATGGAATTGCAGGCCGTCCTTCTCGGATGATCAGTAAGATTGAACATACCCTAGCTTGGTTTGAAAAATATAAGAAGTAAACGTCATTTGCTTATTTCGATAACCTGGCTTGAGGTCTACAGGCCACATTACTCATGTATCCTGTAGACCTCACACTCTGAAAATGACTCTATTTTAGAGAGACATAAAAGCACTTAGTCTCATCTTGTATGCTTGCTCCGCATAAAATTAATGTGGTGGGTGTCTTTGTTATTTCTCTTCTTTGTTATTTCTCTCTCTTTGTTATTTCTCTATGTGTGTGATGATGCTTATTGTAACGACTTAAAAAATTGCGATGCGCAATCAGCTCATAAAATACCAATTGTCGTCAATTCAAAGTTCGATCCCGCCCTGCCAAGGAGATAGCTAGCGAAGGTTCTGAGTTAATGTGTAGAGAAGGTGATGATCTCATAGCATACCCGCACGATGCGGCAATAGTTTCGCCAGAGCTAGTGCCAAATATGCAGTCAATAAAGCTGAATAAGTGCTATAAATATATAATGTATGAAATAGAGGCGGCTTTATGTATAAACAGACCAAGTTGCTCTTTGACTCGGATTTTTAACCATTATGTTCAGCTTTCTTGCGTACGCATTACCTCTTGCAATGGCAGTTCTTGGTATTCTTGCTGGCTCTTATGAGTGTTGGAACAAGGAGCGCCACAGACCTACTAAGCTCGGAATTGTACTTCTTTCCTCGATCCTATTAATTACGTTCGCGCAGATAGTTATTTCACACGCCCAAGAAGAAAACAAAAATAGGGTGCATATATCTGCGCAGATAGCTCTCGCCAACCTTCAAAATGTATTCGATTTCTACAGCAAGCGTTGCTTTGAAGCAATGCAAGGCAATTACTACTTTTACGAGGGAGACAAAGATGCTTTTATGCAAGCTTTACGTTTAGCCCCTTACTCCATCGCAGAGGAAATCAAAGACAATAAAAAGGCGCTGATAGCGGCTGGAATGAATTCCGGGATGGCTGATGACTTTGAAGGAATTTTCACACATACCTACCAAGATTATCAGACAATTCCGGATGACGAACTTCCCAGAAGCTTGGAATACATGATTAGAATTTCACGCGAGCGGCTTTTTAAGGAGCTACTAAAAGGCGAGCTGGCAAGTAATTCTCATGACTAACTACACAATCAATTTTACGTTCAACCTGATATCTCCCTCATTTTGAAACATTCCACTAATTTTAGTTTAGTGTAACCGCATGTAAAAATACTGAAATATTACGACACAACGAGCCGTTTGTGAGCTAAATCCACACAGTACAATTAGCTCACCAATTAACTAGGTGTGTGTTGTATGCGAGCCACTTTAGCACTATCAGAAGCTGTTATTAGCGTGACGATAATGGCTGACACTCACAACAAACTTCCACCATTTTTGGCTGTATCTTTGAGGTGGGTGTCTTGTCATTTTGTTGTCTTCATAATGGCTGCGGCAGTTAGCGCGCTTGTATTTATCATCATGTATAGTCAGCGTTCAGCAGTGCCACGGCAAAGCCATAAAGCCAATGTAGCCACCCAAAATCAAGGCAGTAACTTTTTTAGTGGAGTTGGCTTAGTAATTGTCATTTTCTTATTGTCGACTTTATTTTGGTCTTATTTTGAAATTGGTGGCGGAAATCTATATCAAGCATTTCCTCAGATAATGAGCAGGTCGGGATCGAGCAGATAATGGCTGACACCCACGACAAACTTGAACCGTTTTGTGCTGTATCTTTTAGGTGGGTGATGAGATGGACGCTCCCAAATCGGCGTCAATGCGCCAAACTGATAGTTGCAAACACAGTTATTAGGAGAGTCCATCATGAATAACGTTAGCAC
>NZ_JAKRFW010000073.1:0-17565 GCF_022347905.1 Pseudoalteromonas sp. Of11M-6
AATATCACTCTAGCCAGAAGTTATTTCTTAATACAAGGCAAATTTGTGCGTCAATAGCTGGCCTATTGCAAGCAAATTTAACGCAGTAGTAAGGGATAACGTCTGCTAGAGAACAAGTTGTTATCCCGAGTTCTGGTTAGTTAATGACTTTGGTCACTGAGCTGTATGCGAAAAAGTATTTTAGTCTCAAAATAAAGGATGGCGTTAGTGCCTTCCTAATTGGTTAATCACTTTGTAAGGCTTCGATCGGGTCTAGCTTTGAAGCCTTGATTGCAGGATATACACCAAATGTTAAGCCAACTAAGGCACAAATACTAAAAGAAAGAATAATAGCACTCAGAGACCAAGAAACCGCCCAGTTTGAATAAAATGCAATTATCTCTGAAAGTAAAATACCAAACACCACGCCTAATAGCCCTCCGAGTATCGAGATGGTAAAACTCTCTGTAATAAACTGAACTTGAATATTTTTCCGAGTCGCACCGATTGCGCGTAATAAGCCGATTTCTTTGGTCCGTTCAAGTACGGTTGCAAGCATGATATTCATAATCCCAATACCGCCAACAAGGAGTGATATACCTGCTACGCAAGACATCACCATATTAAAAATGGCTTGTGTTTGTTTTTGCTGAGCAAGAAGCGCTGCGGGAATGGTCAACCTATAGTCATCAATATCGCTATGGCGATTGGTTAGAATGTTAGTGATAGCTTGAGATGCCAAAATTGGACTCTGAGATTTGTCGATAGCGAGTTTTAGTTCGGTAACTTCAGGTTCAAGTAATCCCTTATTGAAGCGATGAATTGCGGTCGTTAGCGGAACAAAAATACGGCTTTGCTCGCCTCCTAATGCAACGCCTTGAAACTCCTTTTTGTTCAGGTGCGGCGCTTGCAAAATGCCAACAACCTCAAACCATAAATGGTTAATTTTTACTTGTTGGCCAACAGCGCTCCCGAGGGGAAATAGCGTTTTTGCGGTATTTGCGCCGAGTAATGCAACCTGCCTATATTCTTTGCTATCTTCAGCATTTAGCAGGCGACCAGCAGCGAGTTCATAATGCGCAAGGCGAAAATAGTTTGCTGTGACGCCCGTGGCTTCCCCTTCAAAACTGCCGAATTCGCTAAATATCTGGTAGGTATCTACTAGCCGTTCAGCCGAAAAGTCACTAACAAAGGGCAGGGCGTCGACAATCACTTGGCCGTCTAATAAATTAAGACCTTGCGAGTGCTTTCGTTGTTCTTTTAGGTCATTCTCTTCAATGTCTTTAGCGCTGACAATAACATTATTGATCCCCATAGAATCGATCATCTTAAGCGCTTCTCGTTCAGCACCTTCACCGATGTTCAACATAGCAATAACAGCACCCACACCGAAAATCATCCCAAGTAAGGTCAATAGGGTTCTGAGCTTATGTTGCTTTAATTGCACAATAGCGTCGGTAAATAAATCCAAATATTTCATTACAGTTCCTTATTCGTGACAAGTGCAATTTGTTGCTTGGGCGATAAACCAGAAAGTACTTCAGTATGGCTTAGGTTGCTTTGGCCTAATTCCACTTTTACGCGTTTAAACTGACTACCGTCTTTAACTTGAACAAAAAACGCATTGTTATCATTAATCACGCTGTGTTTAGGCACGAGTAACGCTTGTTTATTTTCTTGGACAAATAACGTAGCAAGCACCTTATTACCAGGTTTAAAGTAGGCTGGAGTTTCATCAAGGCTCGCTATGACCTCGTAGTATTTTTGTGGATCTCCACGACGAATAGATTGTGGGTAAGGTGATACTTGTGTGACTTTACCATCAAAGCGCTCATCGCTATTGGAGAGCAGGGTAAACCTAACCTTTTGACCAATCGCAAGGCCAAGCGCTTCTTTTTCATGAACGAAAAGCTTAGCTTGCAGGGATGAGATGTCTGGTAATCCCCCAATCTTTTGCCCAGGCCATAGCGCTTGCCCTGATTTGGGTTTTTCACCACGCCAATCGGCACTGAGAGTGAGTAAGCCATCATGTGGCGCGATGACTTCGAGACTGTCTAAGTTAGCGTTGTACATTGCAATTTTGCTTTCATGCTGCTTTGACTGCAATTTTAACAGTTCCATTTCTCCAAGAGCTGAAGATGAAAACTGCTCTGTCTGCCAATCAAAATAAGCCTCTTTAGCATTGAGATATGCAACATTTTGCATTTGATCTAAAATGTCGAGCTTTGAACGGATCCGTTCATCGTCAACTGAAAAGGTTTCTGCAAAGTGTTTTTCTTCACTGACGATAACCTTATCGCTATCTAAATGGGACTTTCTTGTTATTAAATCACTATCGGTGACCGTGATATCTTGCGCGACTTTGCCTTTGTCGAACTCGCTAAAACGCTTTCCCCTTTCTAATTGACTACCATCAAAACGTGCAATAACATCGCCTTTTTTCACCTGAGTATACTCAGGCATGATCCATGCGAGCGTCTGAGCCCCTCTCGCTGAAGTTGGGGCGGATATGACAGTTTCACTTGCGGCCTCCAATTCGCCTTCGGCATTAACGGTGATAGCAAAAGGCTTCGACTCCACGGTATATAATAGTTGCGCAGGCTGTTCAGTTGCTTCTTGGCAGCCAAGTAACCAAAGTGGGATAATGATCGCGAGTAATGTTTTTCTCATAGCTTTACCTCCGCGCCTTGACTAATTCCAGAAGAAATCACGGCAAGCGTCGGTGTGGTATAAGAGACGGTTACCTCTTTTTCTCCGCTATTTGTGTCTATAAACACTTTATCCGCACTTTGTTTTAACGCGTTTAATGGCACGGTTAAGGCGTTATCGAGTTGTGCTGTCACTATCTCTACACGAGCGGTCAATCCTGGCCGCAGCTTTTCAGTATCGACCTTATCCAGCTCAATAATGGCATCAACAATGCGGCTTTTATCTTGATGTGACTTTTCCCTAAAGGCCTTTCCTATTTCAATGAGTGTCCCACCGACAACATATCCGTCGGCACTGTCTATGGTAACTTTTACTGTTTGCCCCAATTTTATCCGTCCAAAATCGGCTTCTTTAATTTGTGCTTTTACCTGCATTTGTTCAATAACCGATAGCTCAACAACTGGTTGACCAAACTGCATGGACTCCCCAACACTGGGTTTTTCTCCTTCCCTGTTTGCGCGATATGCAACTAACCCATCCATTGGCGCTTTTACTTGTAAACGCGCTATGTCACGTTTTAGTTCTTTTACTTCAGCATCCATTCGTGCAACCTTACTTCTTGCCATTTGGATACTCAGTTCTTTGTTGTTTAGATGAAAAGCGAGTTTACCGCGGGCAAGTTCTAAATCATTGGTTGCAATGGTGAAATCGATTTGCGCCTTTTTTCGGTCGTTGTCTGAGCGTGAGTTGTCTATGATTTCTGCGCGGCGTTTTGCCTTATCGAAGTTCATTTGCGTTTCAGCGAGTGCGAGTTTGTATTCTTCTTCTTGCTTCTCGACTTGAGCTTGTTTATTTTCTAGCTCTTTCTGCGCTTGACTTAGCTTCGAATTGTATTCCATCAAGCGATCTCTAACGGTTTGATCGTCAAAAGAAACAACGGTTTGGCCTTTTTGAACCGTGGTATTCTCAGGCATTAACTGCTTTATTTTGTATTGCCACATACGCTTGATTGAAGGAGGGGCTATCAACGCTCGGCTTTTTGATTCCAATTCACCATTTGCTTCTACAGTGATAGTGATTGGCTGTGCCTTAACGAAATGTATATCGCTGGGGGCCTGACTGCAGCCAAGTAAATAGAGTGGAATAATTATTGCTGGCAACTTAACTTTCATTTTTCTCTCCTAGCAAAGTTATGCTTCCGCTCATGCCAGGCAGTAGTGGCAAATCGGTGTTGAATGTGAATTTAGCCCGAAAATACATGCCTTGGCCCCAGTCTTGGCGCTTTTCAGGTTGTGTTGATAGCTCAGTGAGCGTACCTGGCGTTGGTGATGAGCGAAAGGCGTCAAATTTTAAATCGGCAGTTTGACCTTCCTTAATACCAATAGCATCTACTTCATGGATCCAGGCTTCTAAATACAGACCCGCTGTAGAAGGTATTTCTGCTACTTTCCAACCTGTTTGTACAGTTGCGCCAGCAAACAACTTGTTGCCGTGCCAAGGATTGTCCGCATACAAAATGGGCCCGCTATTATTGGCCGTTAGACTCATTTTTTCCAGTTGTTCTTGGTTGTGCGTGAGGCTCGCTTCTAGACGCCTTATCTCTAGCTGCTGTTTCCGAGTATTTGCCTTTGCTTCAGTTTCTGCCTTGCCTAAACTTATTTCGGCTTTATGATTTTCGATAATCGCTTTTTCTAACGTCAGCTGGTGTTGCTCGTAGTCGTAGGTGCTGATATTGGCTTTTGGCACGCTAGCATCTATTTTGGCTCTTTCGACGAGCAAAATGGTTTTTTTCAACTGAAACTGAGCTTCGAGTATCTTTTGGGCGCCGTCTTGCTCAATTCGTTTGTACTCATCTTTTGCAGCGTCAAGCGCCACTTTATCTTGGTCGATTGAGGTCGCGATAGAGCCAGAATCGTAGACGACGACAATATCCCCCTCATTGGCAACGTCCCCTTCGGGCAGCATCCACTGAATTTGCGTTTTCCAAGAGTCGCTCATCGGTGCGTGAAAGACCTGAGTTTCACCTGCTTTAATAAGGCCTGAGACGATAATTGGTTTGGCAAAAGCCTGCAAAGAGGTGAGCAGGGCGATGCTTATGATGTAGTTGTGCATTGGCTATCCTCGACTTTTTCGCCATCTTTCATTCTGATGATACGCTCGGCATATGCTGCAATATCGTCCTCGTGTGTTACCATCACAATGGTATGGCCTTGCTGGTGTAGCTGGCATAGTAACTCCATGATTTCATGTGAGGTTTTACTATCTAAGTTACCAGTTGGTTCATCGGCAAAAATGACTTTTGGCTCATTAATGAGTGCCCGTGCAATGGCAACACGTTGGCGTTGTCCGCCAGACATTTCGAAGGGTTTATGATGTGCTCTGCTATCAAGACCTACTTTTTTTAGCATGGCAAGTCCGCGACTTTTTGCCTCTGATGGGGAAGTCTCGGTGTACCTTAGCGGTAAGATGACATTTTCCAGTGCGGTTAGGCGAGTAAGTAGATGGAATGTTTGAAAGATAAAGCCAATTTTTTGATTTCTAATTTGTGATAAGGCTTCATCTTCCACGGCCTGAATTTCTTGATTAGCAAGATAGTAAGAGCCGGAGGTCGGAGAGTCCAAGCAGCCAAGTATATTCATTAAAGTAGACTTCCCAGAGCCAGAAGACCCCATCACTGCGACAAATTCACCTTCCATTACTTCTAGAGAAACTGATTTTAGTGCATGCACTTGTGTCTCTCCGCTTCCGTATACTCGGCTTAAGTTTTCGACCCGAATCATTGTAGGTTATAATCCCTTGTTTTTTTATTATATTTTATTCATGGTTCAGAGGTGTTTAACCTTGTACCTAAATTTGAGTGTAACTGTTGTGCAGGATAGAGTAAACCGAGAAGGTACTAGACGAAAAGAGAATAAGGTAAAAAGTTGTTTCTGAACACAGAGAGTTGTTGAAAATGCCTAACAACATTTGCTGCTAGGCACTTTGTTCGCAAGGCTATACCAATTGGCTTAATTTGGCTCTACCCAAAACGCTCCAACCTCTTTTTTAACCACTTTGACTTGTGTTCCTGCAGTAATAGGTTGTTTACTTTTTAGTTGCCATGCAATACCAGAATAAGTATGAAAAATACGACTATCTGGATTTAAGTCCTTTTCTAGCGTAAAGCTAAGCTCAGCAAAATCACTCGTTACTTCTTTGTCGTCAGTGACATCTTGCATACGTCTTAGTGGTTTCCATAAAAACACCGCCAGTAATGTCGTGACTAGCGCATTAAACCAAAGTGCAGTTAGCCAAGTTTGGTCAAGCATACCTGCGTACATTAGGCCGCCGCTTATCACCAACGATAGACCTAAAAAGAACAATACAAAGGTCGCAAAACCAAGCACAGCAACCTCAACAATTAGGCAAGCAATTCCTAGTACTACTAAGGTTTGTGCTAAGTGCTCAAGTAAAAAGGCCATAGGCGTTACCCTTGCTTTTTATTCAATGTGTTAATAATAGACATGCCTTGTGCCACAAGCGAGCTTGCATCAGTGCCACTTTCTGGCAGCAATACCACAGAAGATTCTTTGGCTATTGCTTCTTTTGCTGCAATGGCTTTTGTTGCCAAGTCAAGCTGTATGGCCTTTTGACCTTCTTCGGTATTTGCGGCTTCACCGACTTTACGCAGGGCTTCAGCTTGTGCGTCTGCAACGGCAATGATCGCCTTTGCTTCACCTTCGGCGCTTAAGATCTGCTCTGCTTTTTCGGCTTCAGCTGCAAGTACTTGTGCTTGCTTCTTACCTTCTGCGACATTGATTGCAGCTTGACGGTCACCCTCAGATTCTAATATTTGAGCACGTTTCACACGCTCAGCCTTCATTTGTGCTTCCATTGCTTCCATTACAGAGTTTGGTGGCACAATATCTTTAATCTCGTAGCGCAGTACTTGAATGCCCCACGGATCAGAAGCTGAGTTGATGGCGGCGACGATGTTGGTGTTAAGCAAATCTCGTTCTTCAAAGGTTTTATCCAACTCCATTTTGCCCAATTCACTACGCATGGTGGTTTGCGCAAGCTGAGTTACCGCGAAGATATAATCGTCAACACCGTAAGTCGCTTTATACGGATCTAAAACCCTAAAATAGAGTACACCATCGACAATCAATGAAATATTGTCTTTGGTTATGGCTGATTGAGACGGTACATCAACTGCTTGCTCTTTTAAGCTTCTATCGGCGGCTACACGATCGATAAATGGCAGAATAAAGTTAAGGCCGGCTTCTTTAGTGGATTGATACTTGCCGAAACGTTCAATAATCCACGCACGGTTCTGCGGGACAAATTTGATACTACCTTTTAGTACCACGATAACGAAAATCAATAAAAACGCTTGAATGGTAAAAAGGTAATCAAAAATAAGTGTGACTGGATCCATGTTAGCTCTCCTACTACATAAGAATTGTTCGCATCAAATGCATGTTCCTAATATAGATGAACGATTTGTGAATTACCATTGGTAAATTTACTTTATGCTTTAGAGAATCGGATTTGTATTGTTAAAGGCTGTAAGGTGAAGAGCTACCACCCCCCAAACCTTGGCCAAAACTCGATGTCATCATGACTTAACACATGATAGCCTGAGTGTTGAGCGGCTGTTGCACATGCATGATTCGGTAAAATACGTAGTAGGTCACCATGTTTCACGTCCGGTAAGGTGAAGCCAGGTTCGCATTCAATAACGCCATGTTCTTGATTCGCTGAGGTTACTTTGAGTCCAGGCAGTAAATTACCTTCTTGGTCACACACAAGGCCGTAGCCACAATCAAACGCTTGACTCGCGGTACCCCTGTCTCTGGAAAGCGCCATCCAACCTGCATCTATAAAGAGTTTATTTTCACTACGCTTGATACCAGTGACACGTGTTAACACGCTTAGTGCAATATCTTCGATATCACATATGCCGATACCAGCCATAACAAGGTCGAAGAATGTGTAGACCCCAGCTCGCACTTCAGTGATCCCATCTAGGTTTTGCGTTGACAGCGCTGTTGGCGTAGAGCCAATACTCAGCACTGTTGTGGCAATCTGGGCTTCTTCCAACATCGAGGCGGCAGCCACAACCGCTGAGCGCTCTTTCTCTGCAAACTGTATTAGCTGCTCTAGGGTGTTACAGGCGTATGAGCCGCCTGCATGTGTAAGCAAGCCCTGATATAAACCACCGCTTTCCAGTATGGTTGCGATTGTCACGATTTCTTTGTTTTTAGGACTAAGTCCTGCCCGATGTCCGTCACAGTCGATTTCTATCAGACAACTAATTTTACAGCCATTTTCCGCGCAAAATTGAGAGACAAACATAGCTTGTTCCATGCTGTCTAGTAGTATGGTTAAATTGACACCTTGATTGATAAGGACAAGAACGCGTTGTAACTTATCCTCTGTTATCCCCACCGCATAAGTGATATTGGTGTAACCTTCCGCTGCAAACGTTTCTGCTTCTTTTAGGGTGGAAACCGTACATCCCGCTTGCTTGTCGGCCAAAATATAGTTTGCGGCTGCAGTAGATTTTACCGTTTTCAAATGTGGGCGAAGAGCCACATTAAAAGCATCAAGATGCTTTTCCATGCGCGAAAGGTTATGTAAAAAAGCAATTTTATCAACAACTAAACATGGTGTTTGTAAAGATCCTAATGATGTAAACATAGCTTAATCATACTCCTATAAGTTCTATTGCCTGTCGATTGCTTGGGGACCAGACGCGTTCACAAGCGTGTGTTTTGTTTAGCCAGATAAAGTCCGTGTGTTCATCTTCGGCAAGTACCACGCTGATCCCTGACGGTACTTGGACACTAAAAACATGCTCAGTGTTCATGGTAACACCCGGCTCATAGCGATGGCGCCACTGTGGTCTTATCGTGTATTGATTCGTTTTATTATGCGAGTGGATGGTGATCCCAAGCGCCGCGGCGTCAATGCTGGTTTCTTCTTTTAACTCTCTATAAGCGGTAGCCATTGGAGTTTCACCGGGATCAACTCCCCCAGTTACCGATTGCCAAAAGTGTTTGTCGTCTGCCCTTTGTAATAGCAAAAACTCATTATGCTCGTTGTATATTACGACTAACACCGAAATGGGTTTACGTAGTGCCGACATGGTTTACATCAAATCAGGAACATGTACTTTGAGTTTAACTAGTTGAATCGCACTCGGCAATTGGTCCAAAGTGAATTTTGGACAAAAAAAAAGCAGGCCATACTGGCCTGCATAAAAACTCCAATAGCAACAAGCTGTGCCAAGGAAATCCCAATAATGCCAACATCCTAGTCGGCAAGCTCTACTTCTCGGGAGTTCAATTGTGACTTTAGGCACGCCTAGTTACGCAGGTAAAAAGGTGCAGCCCCAAAGGAACGAGACCAATGCTAATGTAATGTTTAGTACTTGTAAACTATAAATTGAAAAAAATAGTTTGAATGGGCTTTTTTTGCTCACTTTGAAATGTAAAAGCTTCTAAAATGATGAAATTGTAATCGTTGTAACTATTTGTTATTTATCTAATTGATAAATTTTGTACCTTTAATGGGCTGGTGGTTGTTGCAATTTTGTATCCTTTCTGTATGTTAACGAGTTGTACAACATGTAACCTAGGAAAGGAAAAATGAAATTAACATCAGCAATTATCGCAACGTCATTATTGGCAACCAGTGTCGCAGTAAACGCGGCTATACCTTATAAAAATGAACAGTACCAATTTACCCAACCAAGTGGTGAGGTGATCACACTTATCCTTAATGGTAATACGTACTTTGCTCAGCAGCGTACAATTGACGGCGAGCTTGTAGTGTATGACGCCTCGCTTAAAGGCATGGCTTACGCTCAGGTTTCGGCCGATGGTGAGCGACTTATATCAACAGGTAAGTTAGTTACTGAACAAGAAAAACTGGGAATAAAAAGTCGCTCAGTTTCAACTGAGCGGCAAGGATTATCATCCGCTGCTATTGCAAAAAAAGTAAAAGCGGCACAACAAGTAATGTTGGGTCAAAACCAAACACCTGTCGACTTGGTACATACGCATCAGTTTGAACGCAATAACAATGAAACGGCGTTGAATGCTGAGATCAGTGGTCAAGTAAAAGGGTTAACCATCATCATTGATTTCCCTGATGAGCGCGGCACTATCACAAAAGCGCAAGTTGAGCGTTTTTTAAATGACCAAAATTACAATGAATTTGGTAACGCGCAGTCAGTAAGAGGGTATTTTTCGTCGGTCTCTGGAGGCAAGCTCGATTATACCAATACGGTAACGGCTTATTACACCGCAAAGAAAAACAAAGCGTATTACGCGGATAGCGCATTAAGCTCAACAGTACGCTCGCAAGAACTCATAAAAGAAGCGCTAAATTGGCTTGAATTTCAACAGGGATTTGATTTTAGTTCGCTGACTACAAATGGTAGCGGGCAGATCCGTGGGTTAAATATTTTTTATGCTGGCAACTCTGATAGTGCATGGTCTAAAGGCTTATGGCCACATATGGCAAGGCTCAGTCCACGTTTTTGTGCTGATGGCGTGTGTACCGATCGCTATCAAATCACTGATATGGGAAATAGCCTTGCAATTGGCACCTTTGTCCATGAATCTGGTCACTTGATCACAAATTGGCCCGATCTTTATGATTATGATGGCAGCTCAGAGGGCTCTGTCGCAAGTTTTGGTGTTATGGGGTTTGGCGCGATTGGCGCTTCCAACCGTTTTAAGCCGACTCCACCTGTTGCACACTTTAGAGCCATAGCTGGTTGGGATACGGTAACTGAACTTAACCCAGCCGTAAATGCCAATGCCCCAACGGGAAGGCTCAGCCATATTTCAGGCGCTAATAGCTCATATAAATGGACCAACCCAAGTAACGCGAATGAAGCTTTTTACATTGAGGCTATTCATCAATCGGGACAAAACTCAGAGCAACTCGATTCAGGTTTGGCTATTTGGCACGTTGATTCCGCGGGCAATAACTCGAATGAATGGTATCCGTATATCCAAATGGAGCATGGTGATGCCAAGCGAGATCCTGAAAATGGCCGAAACCGTGGGGATAATGGCGATTTATTTGATGTGGCCGGAGAGTTTAGTGCCACACTGCCGAATGCGTTGAGTAGCAAAGGGACGAATGCGCTATGGTGGAATGGAAGCGACTCGGGCTTGTCCATCAGCAATATTTCTGATCCCGCTGCAGAGATCCAATTTACCGTAAGCGGTAGTACAACCCCACCACCAGCGGGAGATGTTTACACTGGATACTTAACGGACAAGCAACAAGCCATACAACCTGATGGCAGTTGGTTTCAGTATGGCGGTGGCACAATCGCACTTACGTTAGAGGGACCTACAAACGCAGACTTCGATTTGAAACTCGAAGCTTGGCAAGGTGGTGCATGGCAACAAGTTGCCATTTCGGAGACGCCGACCTCACAAGAGTCAATTAACTATACGGCAAATTCAGGTTACTACCGCATCTTGGTTTATTCATACAGCGGTGCGGGTGATTACCGTCTGACGGTACAGAAGTAGTTAACCAAAGCGCTGCACTGGTTAGTCAATACAATTGATATAATGCCAAGTCGCGTTGCTTGTGTGGTAAGCGCGCGGCTTGTTTTTACTTTGGTGGATACTCTAGTGCACCAAATTCCACTTTCTTATCTATAATTCATACTTTATTACCAAAATTATGATAATAATGCGGTCATGCATATTGTTTGTTATGGAATAGCTTATGAATTTTTTTCGAAAGCCAAATCAAGAAGTTGAAAATTTGACCGCTGAACTCAAGCGTGCTCGGGCATTACTTTCTGCGATTGATGAAGCGGTCGCAAAAATTGAATTTACACCCGATGGTCAAATAGCAGCAGTCAATCAACATTTTCTTGCTGTCGTGGGTTACACTGAGGCTGAAGTGATAGGGCGGCACCATCGTATTTTTTGCCATAAAGACTATGTAAGTTCTTCGGAATATCGCAGTTTCTGGGCAAGCCTTCAACGTGGCCAGGCTCAGTATGGTAATTTTGAACGCTTTACCAAAAAAGGTGATGTAGTTTGGCTTGATGCTACCTATTTCCCAGTTGAAGAGAATGGCAAAGTCACCCGTATTGTTAAAATTGCGAATGATATCACAGCAGAAAAGCTCACTATCAAAGCACAAGAAGCGATAGCTAACGCACTCAATAAGTCCATGGCAACCATAGAGTTTACACCAGAGGGCGTTATTTTAGATGCGAATCCAAATTTCACGGCTACTGTGGGTTATAAACTCAGTGAGATTAAAGGTCAGCATCATCGAATGTTCTGTGACGACAGCTTTTATAAAGAACAGCCACATTTTTGGCAAGAGCTGGCAAAAGGCCAGCATAAAAGTGGTCGCTTTCATCGCTTAGGTAAACATGGCGAAGATATTTGGATTGAAGCAACGTATAACCCTATCTTTGATGAACATGGCAAAGTCATTAAAGTGATAAAGTTTGCAACAAATATCACGGCGCGGGTGCAAAAAGCGCATCGAGTCGCACAAGCTGCCGAAGTTGCGCAGGTGACATCAGAGCAAACCGAGCAAATTGCAGCTCGTGCAAGCTTGCTGTTGCAAGAGTCTGTCAGTACCTCTGGGCTTATTTCTAATCAAGTGCGAAGTGCAATGGCCGCAATAGCACAGCTTAATGAACAGTCAAAAGGGATTTCGGCAATTGTGTCCACCATCAGCGCGATTGCGGAGCAAACCAATTTGTTAGCTCTCAATGCAGCGATAGAAGCCGCCAGAGCGGGCGAGCAGGGAAGAGGATTTGCGGTGGTAGCCGATGAAGTAAGAAGTTTAGCTGCACGTACTTCGCAGTCGACCAACGAAATCAATGATGTAGTAAATCAGAATGAAGTGTTAACTAAAGAAGCCACGGCACTGATGAATACGGTGTCCGAAAGTACTGAACTTGGCCTTGCACAAATCGACGAAGTGAACAAAGTGATGAATGAAATAAAGCAAGGTGCAGAAAACCTCACAAATACGGTTAAAGGATTGTCAGAATAACCTAAAGATCGCCGCGTAAAGCGGCTCCCACCAAGGGTTTAAGTATGTTGTAGGAACGGGTTCACCCCACGCTCTTTTCCCAAATGATCGCCGCGTAAAGCACTTCCCACCAAGGGCTCGAATATGTTGTGGGAACGGGTTCACCCCGCACTCTTTTCCCCAATGATCGCCGCGTAAAGCGGCTCCCACCAAGGGTTTAAGTATGTTGTAGGAGCGGATTCACCCCGCGATCTTTTTATCAAGATCGGCGCATAGAGCACCTCCACAGCGACATAATGTGAATGCTTTATTTTTCAGCGATTTGCCATACTGCAACTGAGCCGGAAATTTCATTACCGATCACCAATAAGGCTTCGCCAGTTGCACTTTTGTCGGCAGGAATAAATGCCATGCCCTCAGGGGCTAAGTCGCCACTGATTTCGGCATCTTCAACTAATCCGCGGTTGTAAAAATAATCTTCAAACTTAACATCGTAAGGGTTGGTGATATCGTAAACCATGATACTACCCATACGCTCTAAGCCAACGAATGCAAAAGTGCGTTCACCAATTTGACCAAGCGCTAGTGCTTCCGGCTCTGGGCCTTTTGCATCAGATCGCGTATCGCCTTCATTGGTGTCTTCATCATTGTTAAATTGTGCGCCATGCACGGAGGCTGTGATCCGCTCGATTTGATCGCCAGAGTCGAACACCACAAGGCCGTTGCTATCCCAAATGGTGAATGAACGTGCACCATAGGTGTACAGCGCTTCATATTGGCCGTCATTATTTTCATCGCCTTTCACCGTTGTGACTTTAAGGCGACCAATGTCGTCATCGTCATTATTGAGATAAGCAAAGTTGCTTGCTAAGGTAAGATCTTCGGCACGGCTCTCATCAATGTACGCTAAACAACCATCATCTTTATCGTAATCTAGGCCACCTTTTGCGGTGCAGTCGGCTTCATCCGCAGCATCAAAAAAGTATTCTCTACCATCACCTTCATTGGCAGAGACAATAAAGTTCGCGCCTTTCCACGTGTAGCTAGAGATAGAATCTGGCTGATACATGCCGTAAAGACCGGGGTACTTTTTAAAATTGATCTTTTTATCTTTATCCGAGGCATCCATGGTGTAATTTGACCAGTCTTTGAATCCCAAACCGACTAAATTAAGGCTATTGTCACTTAGATCTACGATAGCGAGTGCGTTGTTTTCTTGAATTGAAACATAGGCGAAGCGGTTGTCTTTAGAGATGGTGACATATTCCGGTTCTAAATCCATCGCAACTGTCGTATTAATAAGTTTGCCATTGATAGTGCGACCAGTTGGATTGGCGAAGACAATGCCTTGTTCTTCTAGCTCAGCTTGCTTGGTGTTAAATGCGCTAAAGTCTAATTGTGTTGCTGTATTTGCAACTACGCCATTTGTAACGTTGATAATGCTGATGCTACCTTCAGGATCAACGCTGTAGTCACCTGCTGGTTCCCCTTCATTTGCGACCACGACTTTGCTGCCATCATGAGTAAAGGTAACCATATCAGGTAGTGCACCCACCGTTACATTTTTAATAAAGGCCGGAGTTGCACCTGAGATATCATAAAAAGCGATTTGTCCTGCGTCACCCGTGGTCTTGGCAGCCATTGCAACTGCCAATAGTTGGTTGTTTTCGTCAACTGCAATGCTGTTTGCGTCGCCAGATGTATTGTCGTTTAAGTTGATTGTCATGGCTGATGTTAAATTTGTAGCGGTAATAACACCTTCATTATTTTTGACCAGAGCGGCCGTATCAAAGCTGGTTGCTGGAATAACTTCAACCACAGCGGCACTGCCTGAACTATTAATGGCATATATCCATTTTTTGGATGCTTGGTAAGCGACAATTTCAGCGGCGCCTTCAGGGCTTTCTGCATTAAGCACTGCGCGTCCCACAAGACTTATTTCAAGCATGCTATTGGCGTTAGTGCCATTGGTTCCGTCTTGTCCGTTTGCTCCATCTTGGCCGTCGGAGCCATTTGTACCATTTTGTCCATCGTTACCATCTTGTCCGGCAACGCCTTGTTGCCCTTGCGAGCCTGTTGCGCCATCGTCACCATCAAGTGAACAGCCAGTGAGAAGAGAAAGCAAAGAGAGCGCGATAAGTGAGTGCTTAAACATAAAATATCCTGATTATTATTGTTAAAGCAGCTACTTAATCACAAAAAGATGACTCTTATATGGCAATGAGGTTTCACAATTATTGTGAGAAATTCATTGATATCATTGAGCTGAATGTAATGCCATTCAAGCGTTAATATCATAGGTATAAATGGATGCTCAGGCAAAAGTTGGTATTGCGATTGGTGCAATTAGGTACAGACAAAATATATACAATAATTTTGCAAACTTGATGAACTTTTATTCAAGCCTGTTCGTAAGGGTTAGCTATGGGTGACAAAAGTCATTCTTTTTAACCTAGTCTACAGGATGAGTATAATGAAAAAGTTTATAGTAAGTGCCAGCTTCATGCTTCTTATGGCATGCAGCGATAATGACGATAACGATACTGTTACACCTCCGCCACCGCCGCCAGCCCAAGAGTTTTCAGCGACTAAGACCTTTGAATTGATGTTATCAGGAAAGCAGGAAGTGCCGATGAATACGTCAATGCAAACCGCTTCCGCAACAGTTGAGCTTGATGAAAATCTGATGCAACTCAGAGCAACACTCGACTACAGCAACGTCGAAGGTTTTAGTGCTGCACATATTCACGATGGTGATTTGGGGGCGAATGGCGATGTGGCATTCGCCTTCGAAGCATCAGATGACAATAAAGTGAGTATTCCGATCACAGATCTGTCTGAGGATCTAATTGAGGATATGTTGGATGGTGATTGGTATATTAATCTACACACCGAAGCCTTTCCAAACGGCGAGTTACGCGCTCAGATTGTGCCTGACACGGTAAGCGTGATCACGTTCAAATTAGATGGCTCACAACAGGTGCCAATGAATGAAAGTAGTGCCATGGGGTATGGTTATGCGTCATACGACAGCACCGATGGCGAGCTTTACCTTCGCGCGGTGACTATGGGCGTTGATGATGCCACAGCTGCACATATTCACACGGGCCGCATTGGTATGAACGGCGATGTACTTGTGGTGTTAGAGCAGGACGACGAAGTAATGACAGACTGGGTAACGCCAGATGACACGATGATCGACGAAGCGACGTTGAATGTTTTGCTCTCGGGTGGACACTACGTCAATGTCCATACGCCAGAGCTACCAAATGGTGAGGTCCGCGGCCAAATCCTGACGGACAATTACGCAGTTGCGACATTTGACTTATCCGGCAAACAGGAAGTGCCAGCAGTAACAACAATGGCATCCGGTGATGGCTATGCTCTTGTTAACACTGATAACTATGAAGTAGAACTCAGAGTTGTCACTAGCGGTGTTGAGGATGCAACGGCGGCACATATTCATACCGGCCGGATCGGTATGAATGGTGATGTTTTAGTGGGCCTTGAGCAAAGCACCGATGATATGAATGTATGGATGACGCCAGACAACACTATGGTCAATGCTGAGATTTTTGCAGTGCTCGCATCAGGTGGTCACTATGTTAATGTCCATACCCCTAGCAATCCCAGTGGTGAGCTACGTGGCCAAATTCTTACCAGCAATTATGCGCTCGCTACATTTGCGCTTTCAGGTCAGCAAGAGGTTCCCGCGGTATCGACAATGGCGTCTGGGGATGGCTACGCATTGGTTAACATGAACGATTATGAAGTTGAACTTCGTGTAGTGACAATGGGTGTTGAGGACGCAACGGCGGCACATATCCATACCGGTCGGATCGGTATGAATGGTGATGTTTTAGTGGGCCTTGAGCAAAGCACCGATGATATGAATGTATGGATGACGCCAGACAACACTATGATCAATGTTGAGATTTTTGCGGTGCTCGCATCGGGTGGTCACTATGTTAATGTCCATACTCCTAGCAATCCCAGTGGTGAGCTACGTGGCCAAATTCTTACCAGCAATTATGCGCTCGCTACATTTGCGCTATCAGGACAGCAAGAGGTTCCTGCGGTATCGACCATGGCGTCAGGGGACGGCTACGCACTGGTTAACACAAACGATTATGAAGTTGAACTTCGTGTAGTGACAATGGGTGTTGAAGATGCAACGGCGGCACATATTCATACCGGCCGGATCGGCATGAATGGTGATGTTTTAGTTGGCCTTGAGCAAAGCACCGATGATATGAATGTATGGATGACGCCAGACAACACCATGATCAATGCTGAGATTTTTGCAGTGCTCGCATCGGGTGGTCACTATGTTAATGTGCATACACCAGCAAATGCGAGTGGTGAACTACGTGGCCAGATCCTCACTGACAACTACACTTTGGTAGCGTTTCCATTGAGTGGCGAGCAAGAAGTCCCAGCCGTTACAACCACAGCTACTGGTAGTGGATATGCTTTGGTAAATCGAAACGGCTTCGACCTTGAATTACAAGTCCTCACCTCAGGTGTTACCGATGCAACGGCTGCGCATATACATACTGGTATTGCTGGTGAAAACGGCCCTGTTTTACTAACGTTAATGCAAGATAGTAGTGATGCCAATCGCTGGATGGCTCCGGCCAATGCAGCATTGACAGCGGAAGTATTTGCGATTCTGGCTGGCGGTGGTCACTACGTGAATGTGCATACACCAGCAAATCCAAGTGGTGAGTTAAGAGGCCAAATAGTTAATTAACCTGAGGTTTGGATAAGGAATGTTCCAACTCATTGTTTCTAAAGCACAACTTAGTTTTTTCCTTCTCTAGCCAGAGAGTTTTAGGGAAAACACCGCTTCCGCGTCCTGCTCTCGCTAAGGTACCTACATCCTGTAGGCAAGGCGAATTTACGCACCAATAGCTG
>NZ_JAKRFW010000074.1:0-17531 GCF_022347905.1 Pseudoalteromonas sp. Of11M-6
ATTCGGTAAAACGTGATTTTTTCATAGTTAGTCTCCTGCTTTAATGATTGCAGAAAACTCCAATTATGCATGTCTCATTTTATGGGAAGGTGACAGTATTGTGGCAGTGGTCTTGGATAGCTTGGATGTTCTCTGCACTAGGTCTTTTAGTATTTAGTGTTATTTTAGCAGGTGAGCTCAAAGCAGACTTTAGAAAGCATGTTGGCCTGCTATTAGTCGCCTTGGGTGTGGCCCCAGATCTAATTGCTGAAGTAATTTATGCCTTTGTTTTACCAAAAGTAGTTCATTTAGCCATGGGAGAATCTGTATTTTTACTGTTTGAGCATATTGCAACCCATCTAACCGGTTACTTAGGTAATGGCCTTTATAATTTAGGAGGGCTTACGTTAACCTGTCTAGCCATTAAGCAAGGTATATTTAAAACATGGGTATCAGTGTGGGGGATCACCGCTTGGATTTTAGGTTTATTGCTGTCTGTATCTATCGCTGCTGGTCAACTTAAAGCTGCTGAGATATTTACTGCATCAAGCATGACTCTTAGTACACTTTGGATGATTATCTTTGCACATCAAGTTTTGAGGCCTAGATGGAATACGCAATCTTAAAATTAGTGCACATAGGTGCCTTGATTTTTTGGCTCGGCCCAGCTCTTGGTGCTTGGCTTGTATTAAAAGCAATAGAAAATGAAAATATAGGACCGGTGACCGCGAAGGTGGATCATGTGTTCTTTCTCATGGTCACACTGGAACATGTAGCATTTATTGTCCTCTTATTAACAGGCTTTTCTATGGCTTTTTTAGCTGGATGGTTTACATCTCCATGGCTCCAGCAAAAGCTACTTGTGGTCGGTCTCGTGATTATCCCGTTAGAGATTGTGGATATTTTCTTGGGAAATTGGTTAGCAGCAAAGGCATCTAAAAGTGTCCACTTGGGCATTGCAAGCGCTCAGCAACGGCGTTGGTTAGCGCTCTACCACGGCCCTTTTACTAAACTTGCACTCTTAACCATACCGGTTTCAGTCGTTATCGTGATGTATTTAGCGGTGAGTAAGATGCCACTTTTATCACTTTAATTCGCGGAATAACCGAACGATACTGTTGATTTGTCTAACAGACCGCTGTTCATTCCACACCGATACTAAAAAGTTAGTGGGGTAAGAATTATAAAGTGGCAATATGAATAGAACCGCATCGCGCTAAAGTCACCATATAAAGATAAATTTACTCGCTGGCCATGTCTTCAGAGTATACAGTTACCCGATTTCTTCCGCCCTCTTTAGAAACATACAAAGCGCTGTCCGCGGCTTCAATCCATTGTTCATGTTTTTCAAAAGACTCTTCGTACACGGCAACACCAAGGCTAACCGTAATCTTTATTTGTTGTTCATCGTAGTAAATAGATGAGTTTTCTATTAACGAGCGCAGTCTTTCGGCGAAAGTGATTGCACCCTTTACGTCTGTGTCGAGCAAAGTCACTGCAAACTCTTCACCGCCGTAGCGGCCTGCAGTGTCCGTTTCGCGTAGTGTTTTGCGTAGTAAGTCAGAGATATGGCGGATTGCCTCATCTCCACCACTGTGACCGTATTCGTCATTGATACGCTTAAAGTGGTCAATATCAAACATAAGCAATGCACTTTGGCCTTGATTACGTTTCAAGCGTTTAAACTCTTGCTTTAAGCTTTCTTCCCAAAAGCCGCGATTATGCAACTGCGTTAAACTGTCTGTTCGGCTAATTTTTTCTAATTGTTTATTCAACGACTCAAGCTCTAACTTGTTGATTGCTTCGTCGGTTACATCGTATATGATCACACAAATATGCCCTACATCCCCCGTCACTGTGGTCAATGGGATGAAAGTTGCATTCTGATACATATAATCCGCTTTGCCTGTGATAGGTCGATAATTTTTGAATCGGAAAATATACGGCTGCTGCTCCCAAATGGTAAACGACCGATTTTTTAGCACGAATACAGGCTCAGCTTTTGATCTAAACCATTGCTCATCAATACTTGGGAACAAATCAAAAATGTCTTTATCTTTAACCGCACTCGGTAACAAACCAGAATGATTTTCCATAAAACCATTCCATATACATACCTTGTAGTCGCGATCGAGTACCACCAAGCCAACATCTACGGTGTTAAACATATCCATTAACCAATGGATTTCATTCATATCAAAATCGGCTGCAGGCATAGTTAATCATCCAATAAATAGGCTACTTTGTATTTTAATGTTTTAAGCGAGTCTTCTGTGAATAGCAGCATAAGGTCACAGTTAATGTTGTGATGCTCGATGCCATAGCTAATCTCTATAGCGAGCGTTCTTTGCCATCTCGCTTTGTTGGCTTTCACAAGCTCAGCAACATCACAATGTTGGCCAAGCACCACTGGGTGGCCTTGACTGAAAGACATATCGAGCTGCTTAGATAGTCCCGTTAAAATTGCGCCAATCAAGATATTGCTAATATCCATTAAAAGCTCGAGCTCAACTTTGGTATTAAGATCGCCATGATAATTCATCAAAGATGCGATCTCTTTGAAACTAGAATCATTGAGCAGTAGTAGCGCTTCTCCGGAAACACCACCGCCAATAAAGCCTTGGCAAACGCCCGACGTAGTTGCGCTAGCATCAATTGCTTGCAGTGCCATATGCAGCTCATTGACTTCGAGTACATTAACGTTTGGAATAGGTAATTCAACGAATACGTTTAGCAATCGCGCCAACAAATCCCCCGCCTGCCCCATAGCAACGTTGGTAAGCTCTTGATAGATATCACGGATCTCAGGGTCTAGCTGCTCACCAAGTTTATGAACCAAGCTTTCTCTGATTGCTTTGTCTTTTATTCCATGATGCTCAATAATTTCAGCAAGCTTAGCTGCATCACAGGGCTTACGGATAAAATCAATAGCGCCAAGTTCTATCACTCGTTGGTGCGCATTAGGTTGAATGTCGCCAGAAACAACGACAGTAAGCACAGATAAATCTTGCTCGGTAATGGCCTGTAGCACTTCATAGCCATCCATCTGCGGCATATTTAGATCAAGGAATAGAATCTCTGGAGAAAGTGCTTTTATTTGTTTAATACAGTCGAGTCCATTCTCTGCAAATTCTACTTTAATATCCCAGTCGTCTGGCAATGAACGCGCCAGCTGCCGACGGGCAAGTTTTGAATCGTCACAAATTAGGACTAGTGTTGACATACAAGCTCTCTTTCTGTTTCCCATGCGTATCGGCACGATGTCGGGAAGTTTTAGTTATAATTATGAGATTAAAGCTTAAAATTGCGACATATGTTAATAAAACGACGCCATCTTGACAATCTAAATGTCACTTAAGCTTGGTTAGTTACTGTCAGTATAATACACTCAAATCAATTAAGTTAACTTCAAAAGGAATACTTTATGCTGAAAGCGTTAGTTTTAGCGAGTGGTCTGTTTAGTGCGATATCATTAGCTTATGATTTACCTGAAAACTCGGTAGATATGGGCAAGGTAAAAGCGCAAGGTAAAGCGGTGGTATTGCTTGGTAATGGTGTAAAGCAAGGTCAGGCTGCACCGGATTTTAAGGTTGCCGATGCTGACTTCAGCCCTGTTACCCTGAAAGACTTTGAAAGTCGTGCAATTTTAATTAGTGTTGTTCCAAGCCTAGATACTGGCACTTGCAGCCTACAAACTAAACATTTCAATGAAAAAGTAGCAAGCCAATTTCCTGATGTTGCCATGTTGACGATTAGTGCTGACTTGCCGTTTGCGCAAAAGCGCTTTTGCAAAGCAGAAAATATCGACAAGGTTAAAACATTATCAGACGCCGTATGGCATTCTTTTGGTGAAAATTATGGTTTGTTGATTAAAGATATGGGCCTGCTCAGTCGCGCGATTTTTGTGCTAGACAAGGAACACAAGATTGTTTACAAGCAGCTGGTAGAAAATTTAGCAAAAGAGCCAAACTACGAAGAAGTCGTTGGCGCACTGAAGAGTCTATAGCCTCACTATATACTCTCATCAATAAACACAAAAAAGCCGGTCACTTAACAATGACCGGCTTTTTCAATTCGTTATACCAATTTACTTTTGTAGATCTAGCATTAGCTTGTTAAGACGGCTTACAAAGCCCGCTGGATCTTTCAGGCTACCACGCTCTGCAAGCATTGCTTGGTCTAGTAGTACTTCTGCCCATTGTCCAAACTTGTCTTCGTCTTGTTCGTTATTCAAATGCTTAATTAATTGGTGCTCTGGGTTAAGTTCAAATACCGGCTTAGACTCAGGCACGGCTTGACCCACCTGCTCCATTAGCTTTTGCATTTGTGAGCTCATATCATGATCATCTGCAACCACACATGCTGGAGAATCTGTTAAGCGGTGCGTAAAGCGTACTTCTTTCACTTTATCGCCAAGTGCTGTTTTCACACGCTCAACTAGGCCTTCAACTTCCTTCTCACTTTCTTCGTGTGCTTTCTTCGTTTCTTCGTCATCCATATCACCCAAGTCAAGATCGCCACGCGTGATTGACTGAAGTGGCTTCTCGTTGAATTCAGTGAGGTGGCTCATCATCCACTCGTCAACACGATCCGACAACAGTAAAACTTCAATGCCTTTCTTACGGAAGATTTCAAGATGCGGTGAACTCTTTGCTGCTTCAAAGCTATCAGCCACAACATAGTAAATCTTATCTTGGCCTTCTTTCATGCGCTCAATGTACTGCTCAAGCGATACGTTTTGCGTTTTCTCGTCAGTATGTGTAGAGCTAAAGCGCAATAGTTTTGCAATAGCATCTTTGTTTGCGAAATCTTCAGCAGGACCTTCTTTGATCACATTACCAAATTCATTCCAGAATGCTTGGTAATCTTCTGGTTTGTTTTTGCCCATGCGCTCAAGCATTTTAAGTACACGAGATGTACAGCCTTTACGAATAGCTTGAGTGATCTTGTTGTCTTGTAGGATCTCACGAGATACGTTAAGCGGTAAATCGTTAGAATCTAGTAAGCCTTTAACAAAGCGCAGGTAGCTTGGCATAAACTGCTCGGCGTCATCCATGATGAACACGCGTTGTACATAAAGCTTAAGGCCAGCTTGACGCTCACGATTGTATAAATCGAAAGGTGCCTTTTTAGGGATATAAAGTAGGCTGGTGTATTCAGTTTTACCTTCTACTTTATTGTGTGCCCAAGTGAGTGGCTCTTCCCAATCATGACCAACATGCTTGTAGAACTCTTTATATTCTTCTTCGCTGATCTCTGATTTATCACGAGTCCAAAGTGCTGTGGCTTTGTTGATCGCTTCCCACTCGCCAGGTTGCGCTTCAATTTTCTCGCCATCTGGGCCTTCAGATTCAGGAACTGGGTCTTTATAAAGTTCAACAGGAATTGAAATGTGATCTGAGTATTTAGTCACAATACCGCGAAGGCGATAAGTTTCAAGGAACTCACTCTCTTCTTCACGAAGATGTAGTGTGATCTCTGTACCACGCTCTGCTTTTTCGATTTCAGCAATCGTGAAGTCGCCTTCACCTTGCGATTCCCATTCAACCGCCTCTGACTCACCCGCTTTACGCGTACGAACCGTTACTTTATCAGCAACAATGAATGCAGAATAGAAACCAACACCGAACTGACCAATCAGCTGTGAATCTTTTGCTTGGTCGCCAGTTAGGTTTTTAAAGAAATCAGCTGTACCAGATTTTGCGATGGTACCTAATGAGCTGATCACTTCGTCACGCGTCATACCAATACCATTGTCAGAAATGGTAATGGTTTTTGCATCTTTGTTTACGCTTAAGCGAACACGTAGCTCCGCGTCACCTTCGTAAAGGTCACCATTTTGCAAAGCTAAATAACGTAGTTTGTCAGCCGCGTCTGAAGCGTTAGATACTAATTCGCGTAAAAAGATCTCTTTGTTTGAGTACAAAGAGTGGATCATTAGGTTTAATAATTGTTTGACTTCTGTTTGAAAGCCTAATGTTTCTTTTTGAGCTGCGGACATTGTTCTCTCCAATATAAGCAATTAATGCAGTGTTCTTTATCAATATGCTAGGTATATGGGGGAGGAGAAAAAACTTTCAAGAGACTGAACAAAATTTTTAACAAATCGCCCTATTTTTTAGATTCAATTGCTCCAAAAACAGGGCTTTTAGCAAGAAGCGTTAAGATTAGAGCTTCTTACGCCCGCTAAACGCATGCATTAACGTCATACCGTCTACAAGGTCAAGCTCACCGCCGACAGGCATACCATGGGCAATACGTGACGCTTCAACCTGATACTTATGACATAACTCAGAAATATAATGTGCCGTTGCCTCGCCTTCCACCGTTGGGTTTGTCGCTAAGATAACTTCATTAATATTGCCAGCACTTAGCTTACGCTCAAGAACATCAAGGCCGATTTCATTAGGGCCAATTCCATCCAGAGGCGATAAATGCCCCATCAGCACAAAATACAAGCCATTAAATTGGCCCGTTTGCTCTATCGCCAATACGTCCGTTGGTGATTCAACCACACAAAGCAGCCCTGTGTCTTGGCGCTTGATACTTTGGCAAATATCACACACCTCAACCTCACTAAATGTTCGGCAGCTTGAGCAATGACCGATGACTTGCATCGCATGAGTAAGGCTTTGCCCCAGTTGGCTGCCGCCCTCTCTGTCTCGCTCTAATAAATGAAAGGCAATACGTTGCGCAGACTTAGGCCCAATGCCAGGTAAACAACGCAGCGCTTCAATAAGCGCCGTTAAACTTGGTGATAATTGCATAAATTCGTTTCTTGTGGCCCATGCAGTGCAAACGCACCGATAACAATGCCGAAATGATAAGGGATATTTCTATTGATTTAAAGCTTGAAGCAATTTCAATTCCCTTCACGCATTGTGAAGTTTAAAAACGCATTTACCATGAATTTTTCAACAATTCGACTCAAATGCTTGCAGCAAACAGGTATTCGCTCGACAATGGTTCCATTCCCGATAGTAAATACAATAGGACGACTGTCGGGCTCACTTCTCGAACTAGATAGAGACTACATAATGAAAAAAACGATAATAGCAAGTGCACTTGCAGCCGTTATGCTGACGGCTTGCTCTGAGCCACAAGTCACAACAAGTGAAACCCAAAAAACAGAAAACGCAGCGGTAGCCACTGGTAAGGCCGAACTTGGCAACTTTGGTGTTGACCTCAGTGCACGCGATGAAAGTGTAAAACCAGGCGATGATTTCTTTATGTACGCCAGCGGCACTTGGTACAAAAACTACGAAATGCCAGCAGACAAAACGCGTTTTGGTGCATTCTCTGCACTTGCTGAACGCAGTGAAGAGCAAGTAAAAACCATTATCGAAGAGATTGCTAACGGTAAAAACCTAAACGCCGAAGAGCAGCTAATTGCCGATTTTTACAATGCTTATATGGATGTTGAAACCCTAAATAAGCTTGGTATTAAACCTATTCAGCCACTACTTGCTGACATTGACGCCATTAACAACACTGACGGTCTAACCAAAGCATTCGGACAATCTTGGTTAACTGGCGTAAATGCGCCGATCGGCGGCGGTATGTGGTTTAACCGTCTAGACCCAAATAAATATGAGATGTCGATGGGTGCTGGCGGACTTGGACTACCAGATCGCTCTTACTATTTAGAAGAGGCTGAGCGTTTTGTTAAAACTCGAGAAGCATACGTTACGCATATTGCAGATATGCTTAAATTTGCGGGTAAAGACAAGCCGACTGAGCGCGCAGAGGCCATTCTTGCACTTGAAACTAAAATTGCTGAGGGACACTGGCCACGTGAAAAACGCAGAAATCGCGACCTGACATTAAATCAAGTCAAACGTGACGAACTAGCAACACAGTACCCAGGCTTTAATTGGGATTTATATTTTGCTGAAACAGGCTACAAAGTGCCTCAGCTAAATATGTCTCAGCCAGAGCCGATTAAAGCAATGATTGCGCTTATCAACTCTGAAGACTTGGCCGTCTGGAAAGACTATCTAACTTATCATGCAATTAGCGGCAATGCGTCGCTGTTGTCTGAAGATATCTTCAATACTAACTTTGAATTTTATGGCAAACATTTAAGTGGTCAACAAGAACCGCGCGCACGTTGGAAACGTGCAATCAGCGAAATGTCTGGCACTACGTCGCTTGGCTTTGCAATTGGTAAAGTTTACGTTGCCCGTTACTTCCCAGAGTCTTCTAAAAAACAAATGTCAGAATTGGTTGAAAACCTACGCACCGCGCTTGGTGAAAGGATTGAAGGCCTAGACTGGATGGGTGAAGAAACAAAAGTAAATGCTCAAGCAAAACTTGCCGCATTTACTCCTAAGATTGGCTACCCTGATAAATGGCAATCATTTGATGGGTTAACCCTAACCCGTGATAACTTAATGACAAATGTGAAAAACCTACGTGAATTTTTCCGCAATGACAGCATCGCTAAAGAGCTTGAAAAAACCGACCGTAACCGCTGGGGTATGACACCGCAACGCGTAAACGCCTACTACAACAGCTCGTTTAATGAAATCGTTTTCCCTGCGGCAATTCTACAACCGCCATTCTTCGATCCAAATGCAGACCCTGCAGTAAACTACGGCGGTATTGGTGCGGTGATAGGGCACGAAATGGGCCACGGTTTTGATGACCAAGGATCTAAATCAGATGCCAACGGTATTCAGCGTAATTGGTGGACCGATTCAGATCGCGCTGCTTTCGAAGAAAAAGCAGACAAGCTCGCGGCGCAATACAACAAATATGAGCCTATTGAGGGTAACTTCGTAAACGGTCGTAACAGCCTTGGCGAAAACATCGGTGACGTAGGTGGCCTTGCAATGGCTTACCATGCTTATAAACTGAGCCTAAACGGCAAAGAAGCACCGGTGATTGACGGCTTGACTGGCGACCAACGTTTCTTCCTTGCCTGGGCACAAGTATGGAAAGAAAAGCGTACTGAGCAAAGCATGCTAAACCAACTACGCGCAGGTACACACGCACCGGGTCAATTTAGAGCGCTTGCACCTCGCAACCATGATGCATGGTATAAAGCGTTTGACGTTAAACCGGGTGACAAACTATACCTAGCACCTGAGGAGCGCGTGCGTATTTGGTAATAACTTGAATCCCAAAGCATAACCTGCCGTCACTGGCAGGTTATGCTGCTTTAACGCCGAGCAATACGCTTTTGCTTAGTTAAGTATGCCCCGCCTAATCCGCTTAAAAACCCAAAAATATGACTTGAACTACTCGTCTGTGCAGAAAAATCAAATAACGTCGCTAAAAAACTAATGTTGGCATAGTAAGTCAATACCAGCAGAGCTACAAAACTAACAATGCCAAGCACATCGCGATTGAATAGCGCAGCACCCAACAGTAAGCCAAAGTAACCCATTACAATGCCTGATGCGCCAATGTGATTAGCATGTCCAGCAAACAGCCACACCAACAGCCCTGTAGCAACCACAATAAAAAAAGTTGCTCGCTTAAACCTCGGTAATCGGGCTGCCAAATAGCCACTAATACTTAAGCCGAGCAAATTACTCAGCAAATGTCCCCAGCTACCATGTATAAAAGGCGCGGTTAACACACCACTCAAATGATGCACGTTATGCGGTACAATCCCAAAACGGTAGACGGGTAAGCCAAAAATACCACCCAACAACTGTACGAGGCACATCACTGCCATCGCGTACAAAACCAACTTAAAATTGGGCGGAAAAACTAGTGCACGTTTACTCATCTTATTGTCCACATCCCCTCTAATGGCACACCGCTGATAAGGTGGCTAAATTTTATTAACCTGTTAAAGCCAAGGGCATGTCACAACATCTTGGCTGAGGTCGATTAGAGTAACTTAGGAAGTACAGATAACCCTAGTTTTTCTTTAGTTGAAACAGACAACTTATCAACTTGAGAGATTATTTTGGCAGCTAATGCTTCTCCTTCCATAACACTTACCCCATGTTCACTTGCATATTCTTTAACTTCATCTGAAACAATACCAGTGGTAATCAACCATAAACTAACATTCGGTGTTTCTTTTTCAAATTCAATTAACTGATCAACTCCCCAATTACTAGTTGTACCTGAATGATGCTTACACTGAACATACACGATATTTGTCCCAGAAAAGTCATCACTTTTTTCCGCCCTAATATCAATATCAGAATGATCATTTGTCTGACTTTTTGACATAATATGCGTTCGATAACCTTCAATTTCTAAGAGTTCAGCAATTAACTTTTCTAAACCATACCCACCACTTTCTAGTCTAGATTGCCCTGTTATCAATCTATCTAGCAAACTACGTTCAATATGTTTTAATTCAATTTCTACTCGAGTCTGAAATTCTGAGTCAAATTTTATCTCTAGGTTTTGCTGTAGTTTTTCAATATAGCCGGCAATTTCTTCTTTAAATTCATTAAGGTTGGCAATCGACATCCTTATCTTTAATCTGCTTTGTAAGCCCTCGGTTAATTGATACCTTGGGATCTTAACCAAATTACCATTAGACTTTTTAAAAAAATTGACCGCGACTCTATTAGCTCCATTCCAAGGTGTTTCAGCGAATGATTTTTCACCAACTGCAACCCCTATTAACACAGCCCTATTTATCGGAACTACTACTATATCGCCTGCTGAAATTTCAAAAAATCGTTTGATTTGATTTCTTTGTCTGCCGACATCGATTCCCCTCTCTTTAATAAACTCATCAATTTCAAAAAAAGAATTAAATTTACTCAAATTAATTTCACGCCAACCATAACCAACTAAAGCCTGCTCGGCTAAGAACTCTGGGCCTCTAACTAATATTATGTTTTTCATTTTGTTCGTCCTTTATAGGTTAAGCCAATGCCAAAACTCTTCGGGCATTTCTTGCTCTACCATTTCCATAGCTTTGATATCGACAGTACTGTTACAACCCATCAGAGGTACTTCAATTTCTCTGGATTGCTCAGCCCAGCTAACTTCAAAGTAACGAACATTCTCATCATCATGGCATATCTTAGTTACTCTACCGAAACCGTATAGCTTCATGGTTTTACCAAATTGTTCACGCTTTTTAAGGACAAGAAGGTCACCTGCACACACTTCATACCATCGATTTATCTGAACTTCACTCTCTAGATAGTCAAAACGACAAATCCCATTTTCTTTCCAAAAAATATCTAATCTATTTGAAAAATCAGCTTCGGGACAAAAGCCCATAAATAAAATTGATGTATCTGCAGGCTTACTATATGGGATCGCATCAAGTATTAACTTTGCGTCTTTATCTCCTTTGTTGAAAATGCGTAGCGCATTTTCTTGTAAAACAGCCACTTGAGCTCGCGTTAAACTGCCACTTTTTAACTGGTCAAGTTGATTTTGATACTTCATAAATCCATCTCCACATTTAGAGTAGTTCAATACAGATAGACTTAAGTTAGAACATTTCCACAAAAAATAAAAGCTTTATTATTCAATAATATAAAGATAATTTTCAATGTAAAAATGCCTAAATCCCGTGCTATAGAATCGGTTTAAATCCATTTAGAACCCTCTTTTTTCAAAAAAGTAGATTACGATGATAATTTTAAGGGATCAGATAAAGTAACAGCCCTCACCGAATCCGTGGTATCTATTAGGTATCCCTAAATTTCAGACAAAAAAATAGCGCCTAAAGGCGCTATTTTTATGGGATTCTAAATTAGAACGGCATTTTGAAACCTGGAGGCATTTGCATGCCGCCGGTGACTTCTGACATACGCTTTTGTGTTTCTTCACCTACACGGCGAACTGCGTCGTTTACCGCAGCGGCTAGTAGGTCTTCGATCATGTCTTTGTCGTCTTCCATTAGGCTTTCGTCGATTTCTACGCGACGTACGTTGTGGCTACCAAGCATAGTCACTTTTACTAAACCTGCGCCTGCTTCACCTGTTACTTCTAGGCTCTTGATCTCTTCTTGGGCTTTTTCCATGCGCTCTTGCATTTGCTGCGCTTGCTTCATGATGTTGCCCATTCCGCCTTTAAACATATTCTGCTCTCTTATACTTCAATTTGGTTTACTGTGATAAAAGATAAGGGCTAACGCCCTTAATTACAATGCCTGAACGCTATTTTCGTCAAGCATTGCGTCAAATTCTTGGACAAACGCGCTGACGAGAGGATCGTCACGCATCGCCGCTTTAGCTTGGACAAGCCTATGTTCATCTAACTGTTGCTGTACCAAAAACGGCGTGTTATTTACCGTGTCGATATAGTTAATCTCAAGCGCGATTGGCTGCTCAAGTAATGCGCTTAGGCTCTCAGTTAGTTTCTCTCTCAGCACTGCTGAATCCAAGTGCTGTTGACTCGCATCTACTTGCAATTGTACCTGCGCGCCTTGCTGCGTTATCACACTGTGTAATGCATACTGGCGAATTCGGCCACCTAATTGCATCTTTTCAATCATGTTTGCCCAATCGTCGCTCTGGTGAGCAAACTTAATGCCACTGATTGGACTAACAAAGTTTTCCGGTGCGGGGATCTCCACTTGAATACTTTGCTCGTTATCATCTTGTTTTACCGGCGATAACTGCTCTAGCAATTCTGGCGCTAAATTTTCCGTAATAGGTTTATGGCGCTCTTGAAACGCTTCTTTCTTTTGCTTTTTTGGTGCCAAGCGAGGTGTTGCTGGCTGTGCGCGTTGCGGTTCAGGCTGATACTCAGGTGTGGTTACCGTGGTGGCTGGCGCTTGCTCTATTGGCATTGGCGCACTAGGCGCCTCAGACTTTTTTACCTCACCATTGGATCCCACCAATCGACCCGCCCCAGAGATATTACGATTTTTTAAAATTCGTGCTATTGCTGACTGGGCTTGATTTTGCTGCTCGGTAACACTTGCTGTAGCAGCAGGTTCTGAAGCGTTTTGGTTTTGCACCTCAGGTCGAGACCAATCCTCTTGGTTTTGTGATGCCATTTGCGCGTATGCAGCATCATCAACTGGCGCACTTTCATGATGATGTGCAGGAACTTGTTCTTGGAACCCCTGCTCTACCGCCTGTGACATGATGCTGTCGTATTGGTTGGCCATCTCCGCCTCAGATGACACAGAGGCGACTGGTGCTTGGCTTTGCGCAGCAGGCGTTGGCGACACCGGCTCATACTGTGTTGTTTGTTGCGTGGTTGATGTCGTTGCTTCTGGTGCATATGTAGGTGTTGCTGTCGGCTGTACCTGAGGTGATGCCGCTACCGTAGCATTATCTTCTGTTGGCTTTTTTAACAGCGCTCGTAAATCCCCTACTTTGCTTTGCTTTTCAGAAGTCTCTTGGCTCACAGGAGCGCTAGGCACTACACTATGACTTTCTTTTTCGAACGCCATTAAGCGCAGCATTACCATCTCAAACCCAAGTTTAGGCTCGGGTGCCCACTTTAGGTCTTTTTTGCCATTTAACAGCAGTTGATACAACAACTGACCCTGTTGCGGTGCTAATTGCTCGGCCAATAGCTTAATGTCGTTGTTATCAAAATTTGATAACCGCGCAGCACTAGGCACAAGTTGAGTGAGCTGAATAACATGCAATAACGCAATTAAATCGTCCAGCACACTGACAAAATTACCGTTTTGTAGTGCTATTTTTTCAATCGCATTGAGTAAGGCATCACCGTCGTGACATAAAATTGCAGACAGCAAAATGACCGCATGAGCACTATCCATCAGTCCCAGCATAGATTGCACTGCAGGCACCGTTAAATTGCCATTTGTTTGTGCAATAGCCTGATCGGTCAAACTTAGAGCGTCACGCATACTGCCATCAGCGGCTTTAGCTAACGTTTGTAGCGCTACCGGATCAAAGGCAACTTGCTCTAGCGGCAGAATTTTTTCTAGCTGTTCAACTATTTGCCCTTGTGTCATTGCGTTCAGGTTGAACTGTAAACAGCGAGACAGAATAGTCACAGGCAACTTCTGTGGATCGGTTGTGGCGAGCAAAAATTTTACGTGCTCTGGCGGCTCTTCTAAGGTTTTAAGGAGCGCATTAAAACTGTGCTTCGACAACATATGCACTTCATCGATGAGATAAACCTTGTAGCGACCACGGGTTGGTGCATATTGTACGTTGTCTAAGATTTCTCGCGTGTCTTCAACTTTTGTGCGAGAAGCCGCATCAATTTCGATTAAATCGATAAACTTACCAGTTTCAATCTCAGTACAGGCACTACACTGACCACAAGGCGTTGAAGTAACGCCTTGTTCGCAGTTAAGGCTTTTAGCAAAGATCCTAGCAATGGTTGTTTTGCCCACACCACGTGTTCCGGTGAATAAATAGGCATGGTGTAAACGCTTTTCATTGAGTGCGTTAACCAGAGCTTGTTTAACATGCTCTTGCCCCATTAATTCATGGAAGTTTTGCGGACGCCATTTTCGCGCCAGAACCTGATAGCTCATGCTTATTCGCCTTCGAACTCTACAAGTGAAAGGATTTTGATCCCAAGATCGTTAATTTTCTTTTCACCACCAAGCTCAGGCAATGAAATAACAAACGCAGCATCAGTGGCTTCACCGCCTAAGCGTTTAACCAGTTTTGCTGTTGCTTCAATAGTACCACCTGTTGCAAGTAAATCATCAACAAGTAGCACTTTATCACCTGCTTCAATCGCATCTGAGTGTAATTCAAGCGTATCTTCACCATATTCAAGCTGGTAAGACTGGCTGATCACCTCACGCGGTAATTTACCCGGCTTTCTTACTGGAATAAAAGGAATACCTAACTCATACGCCAATGGTGCACCGAAGATAAAACCACGCGATTCAGTACCGATGATTTTAGTGAAGCCGCCATCTTTATAAGCCGCAACGAATGCATCAATTGTTGCCTTAAACGCAGCTGGATTTGCTAGAAGTGAAGTCACGTCACGGAACATGATCCCTGGTTTTGGGTAATTAGGAACCGTCGCGATACTATTTTTGATCAATGACATATTCTCTGTCGTCATAATTGCTTTGCTTTAAGTTTATTACAAAAGAGTGAGATTATAACAATTTTCTATCCGGTTGAAACCGACTGAGTGACTTTGTGTGTCAGGATGGGGGAAAAGCGAACAATTTAGTGAGTATTTTATACCAATTAGCTTAATTAAGTGATCTATTTTGAGGCGAGAAAATCTTGTCGATAACACCGCTTCCGCATCCTGCTCACGCCAAGGTACCTACATCCATATAGGCAAGGCGAAAGTTTTGCGATTTAGTTGTTCTAAATGAGAAATTTTTAACGCAGTTAGCGTCAGATTTGCTCCTTCAAATTGAGCAAGTATTAAGACTAATTGGTATATATCTGTATAGAATCGAAAAAGGCTGCGAAAAGCAGCCTCTAGGTAAATACGTTCAGCTTGACTTATGCAAGCGCTGTTGCCCAGCCTAGAATCGCGTTTAAACAACCAATTCCAGCGAATACAGCAACAAATGCAAGGAAATACTTTGCATTGAACGGATCTTTAAAGTCACCTTTAGACATAGATACTACCTTTAATTTTACAACTCGCGCCAACTGCATAGCAGCAGAAAGCATTGACTAGCGCCCTAGTCCGAGTTTAAGCACGACAAAAACAGGCCGTATAATAGTCGATGTTGCCAATAGCTTAAAGGTTTTTTGTTTTGATAATGCCAAGATCTGCGAATTCAGCTAGTGTATGCCGTGCCCCTTGCTGCAGCTGTTCAACGGTAAACTGAGGCACTTGCTGCGCTATAACATCCACAATGTCAGTGAGTTGCATACCATCATTGGCTTCAATCACCGACAACATTAAGGCCGTCATCGGATTTAGTGCGACAAACTGAACTTCGTCCTCTTCGTCTCTATACAATGCAAAGCTAAACGTTTGCCCTGCTGTTTTAGTTGGCCTAAAGGTTTCACTGATCTGATGAACCGGATATTGATAATGTGCAACTCTGGCCGTACTTGCCAAGCTAATTTCAACATCTGCAAGCGCTTGTACCTTAATCGAAAGCTCATGCTCTGCTTCAACGGTCGTTGCTACATCTAGCTCTAGCCATTCATAGTGAGCAAGCTCTAACAAGAACTCAGGATCAGCTTCAGAGGGCTCGTATTCTGTTTGTAAAAACTGCAAGAACTCTTTGCTAATCTCTAAAAAGTATGGCGAATGACAATCGTGCTTAACAAAAAATAGCCTAATTAACGTCAACCAATCTTCATTAGTATACAAGCTTTTAAGTACAGGAAACGCACTGCTCACGAAGCCTTCAACATTATTAAAAAACAGCTCTTGATAGATTTTTAATCGCCGAGCTTCTACGCCATCAGGCGCAGGTTGGTTGTCTGGATCTCTAATATGCGCCATAAACTGCCGCTGAGTTTCTACAAAAGACATAACTATACCTGCTCCAAGCGCTTGGCGTATTTGGCCTGTATTGCAGAAATTTGCCCCGCTTCTGCCAGTAATTCTGCCATAGGAGGAATATTAAAATCTCGCTCTAGTAACGTCGGGAATACCCCATGAAGCTCATAGGCTTTATCTAACAAGTCCCATACTGGCGAAGATACCTCAGCGCCGTGAGTATCAACGAGTAAATCTTCGGCTTCCACATAATGGCCTGCGATATGGCCGTATGCAATACGCTCGCTTGGCATAGCCGCTAAGAATTGTTCAGCATCGTAGCCATGGTTAATAGCGTTGACATAGATGTTGTTGACATCGAGTAGCAAATCGCAATCGGCCTCAGCCAATACCCCAAGGGTAAATTCTAACTCCGACATTTGTTGTCCAGGAGCCGCATAGTAAGACACATTTTCTACAGCAATTCGACGTTCTAGATGTTCTTGGACTGCTCGGATCCGCTTAGCTGTATGATGGATTGCTTCTTCCGTAAAAGGGATTGGCATCAGATCGTACATATGACCCTCTCCCGAACAATAACTCAGATGCTCACTGTACGTAGCGATATTATGCTGTTTAAAAAATGTTTTTAGTTGTGATAAAAATTCACGATCAAGCGGTGCAGGTGAACCTAGCGATAACGATAAGCCATGACAGATAAAGGTATGTTGTTGCGTCAATGCTTGAAATTGCTTTGCAAGCTTACCGCCAAATTTTAGCCAGTTTTCTGGTGCAACCTCATAAAAATCTACTTGCTTTGGTGGTGTATTAAGCACATCATCGACCATTTCACGGCGTAAACCAAGTCCTAAGTTGCCTAACTGCACTGTCATACTTCTCTCACTTTAGACATTATTTTGAAATAATCAGAAGCTCGCATCACAAAGGCTTTACTGTATGCACGGCTTCACTTTGGAATTACCCAATAGCGCCGCTTACCTTAACATAACTAGCTGCGCTATTGGGTCGAATACAATGGTATTCCTATTTAGTGGTTACCACCGCATTTACCTTCCCCGCACTTACCTTCTTTTTTGCCTTTGGCGTCGCCACCACATTTACCTTCGCCGCACTTACCTTCTTTTTTGCCTTTGGCGTCGCCACCGCATTTGCCTTCGCCGCACTTACCTTCTTTTTTACCTTTAGCGTCGCCACCACATTTGCCTTCGCCGCACTTACCTTCTTTCTTACCTTTGGCG
>NZ_JAKRFW010000075.1:0-15595 GCF_022347905.1 Pseudoalteromonas sp. Of11M-6
CCAGCTAATATCTGCGAGCCTTTCTCTGTATTTGGCGACATGCTCATCGAGTATCAATTGCTCCGACTCATTGAGTGGCTCACCTTCAGTAAATTTTTGACTTACCCAATTGCCTTTAAACAACTTGTGCCATCGAATAACAATCGCTTCATCAGACAGGCGCTTAGCCTTTTTATCATCAACATATAAAACAATGTGGGTGTGATTACTCATCACGGCATAAGCACAGACATCAATACAAAACACAGACCCTAAGATCAGGAGCTTTTCTTCAACCCAATCCCGGCGGTGTTCATATGATTTTCCAGTAAATTTATCTTCACCGCACAGAAAGGCGCGTCTTACGCAGCGGGAGATACAGTGATAATATTTGGTGTCGGTTAAACTGATTTGTTTTTTACGAGCAGTTGCCATAGTTTGGTTTCCTCAATCCTTTGAGTGCAGAATTAAAGCGTAGGCGGTATCTTAGGAAGGTGCAAATTAAGTGGTGGGTGTCAGCGATTTGGTAACTTGCGATTTGATAATTCTTTCAATTCACAGATCCAAGAATGCCTAGCTTCTTAAAGATGGCTTTGAATGCTGATGATGACGTAATGTAACAAGCCACCACACTCGGAAATTTCACTTACTCCGCTCCCAAAATTCCGGTGAGAGGAGTGTTGGTTACCTTATCAATATTACATGCTCAATTTACTGTACAAGTAGAATGGTGAAGACTATACTTGTTCCATTAAATGTACATGTAGAGGTTCTTATGAGAATTGTATCTTTTACTGAAGCTAGAAATGGTCTTAAAGCTGTTCTAGACGGTGTAGTTAATGACGCAGATACAACAGTCATTACACGTCGTGACTCTGAGGATGCTGTGGTTATGTCTTTAGATTACTACAATAGCCTTATGGAGACTGTCCACTTACTACGCTCTCCTCAAAACGCTGAACACTTAAATCGTTCGATTGCACAGTACCGTGCTGGTAAAACAACAGCACGAGAGTTAATTGATGAGTCGTAGTCAACGTTTACTGTCGTGGACTGATGACGCTTGGGATGACTATCTGTATTGGCAAACTCAAGACAAGAAAACACTCAAGCGCATCAACAAACTCATCAATGATGTTAAGCGCTCCCCATTTGAGGGCATAGGTAAACCAGAGCCGTTGAAAGAGAGTTTATCTGGTTTTTGGTCTCGTCGTATTGATGACACTAACAGGCTTGTTTATGCAGTTGATGATCAAGCGATAACGATAATTTCGTGTCGTTACCACTACTAAATTAGAGGCGGCGATAATACAGCAAGCGACTTAGGTGTATCGAACCTGTGTTCGGCAACATCATAGTGAATAAAGGAATGAATAAACTCACATTACGAGGGTAAGGGAAAGTGAATGCGCAATGGAAGTTGTATTGCTTGGTGCATAATCTAGAAAAGTTGCAAAAAATAATACACTAAGAAGTGTAGCTCATTTTAAACCTCAAAAAGCCACAGAGACCAGCCTTATAGCCTCTTAAAACACAGTAAAAAATGACAGTGACGTTTAGAGTAAACGATTGAATCAAATAAAGAACTCGGCTAAGGTTGATACCACTATGCAAAATGTATTAAAAACGAGCAATTCTACAGGCTCGTTAGGCATTCCTAAAGTATGAAGATAAATTTAAGTGATAGCCATAAATTAGAAATCGTTGTATTGAGCCGAGGAGCGGATGAGTACGACTATGATTACAATCTTCGGCTAACTTTGAGCTCTAGCGGGTTCACTTTTACAAAGGACGTATGGGCTGATGGAAGTGAAGTACAGGAATTCATAAAAAATATTGAATCATTAAAAAGTACATTAAAGGGCGAAGCTAAACTAACTTCTGAAAGCCCTGATGAATTGGAGTTGCTAATAAAACCAGTTGATGCCCTTGGCCATTTTGTTCTAAAAATCGAACTTGGAAACCAGTTTATGATAGGGAAAGAGTGGTTTTGGTCGAAGTACATCGATGCATTTTCTCTAGAGGCTGCAGCATTAGAATTGGTTTGTGATGAGCTCTTAGAAAATTTGGTATAAGAATGCCTAAGGATGGATTGGTGATACCCATCACTAATTGCATTGACGTTAGGAAAATGAAGGCTTGAAATTTGTGGTGGGTGTCATTGATTTTTGCTTCTTGATTTTTGAGCTTGGGATATATGAAGCGTCATTCGACTTTGATTGTTTGATATGATATTAGCAATCTAATGATGACTCAGGCTCCTTGCAATGCTAGCTTCGTGTGTGGGTCATTTTGCTATGTGCCTGAAAAACTCAGAGGACAACATGTCTAATAAAAGTCTTCGTGCTCGAATTCCAGCCTATAAAATGGCATTTGCAAGTGGCGAACTACGGAGAACCTATAAGGATCTTGTCTCTATTGTTCAAAGTCTCAGAGCTGAATTCAGTAAGCAGTATAAAGGCCAGTTTACAGTCGCAAACGTGTTACACGGATATATTGACTTTACATACTTTTATCTGCAAAACGATTACCTTAAAAAACACAAGCTCAAATTGGCAGTTGTGTTGAACCATCAAGAGGTGCAATTCGAACTTTGGCTCCTTGGGCAAACAAAGGATGTTCAGATTGATTATTGGGCAAAGTTACAGGGGGTTAGGTGGGTGGATCAAGATGTTATGCCTGAGTGGTCAATCTTTGAAATTTTAATGCTTGCTGACCCTGATTTCGATAATGTAAAAGCGCTATCTGAGCGGATCCACGGTGTGTTTGCAGAACTGTCCGAGGAAATCTTTACTACATTGAAGGTGTACCAATAGTACACCTAACACACATAAATTTTCGCAGGTTATCCGCGTCGTAAAGTATGTGCAGCTAATTTCTTTTCAAACTTTAAATCTGTTTAACTCTATTTCTAGCGAAAAAAAGAGTGCTAGTAGTAGCACTCTTGTCAATGCAAAACTCAACAGCAATAACCCGTAGTTGCTAGTCCATGCTTGGGGCGCTGGAATATACCAACTCAATTAGGTTATTCATCGTTCTTGATTTTTGCATATAAGCCTTTTCCATATGGGCAAGCTCTTGTAATTCAAATAAGGTCGTTTCTACGAGTGCCAGCCATTTTTCTGTGGTGTCTGGTACCGCTTCACTTTGCTTTGTTGCTTTTTTTAGTGCGTCGTAATAAATAGTTAAGTCACGATATTGGCTTTGATAGTCCATTGATGCTCCAACCCGTCTCTTTTAATTTACAGCAAGGTAACAGGAATTCTCAGCAGAAATCTGCGGAAAATAATTTTTTTACAACTTTTTAATTCGAAAGATAATTAATATTAGCAAAGGCGGAGATCACATCTTTTGCAAAAGCAATGCGTGGGTGTTTTAACGCGCCCTTTTTCCATACTAGATAGATATTGTTTTCAGGGCCTACAGGGCCAAGTTGGATCAGTTCACCTGCTTTTATGAGATCTCGGCAGAGATAATCGGGGAGGACGGAGTAACCTATTCCAGAGCGAATGATGTTAGCAATTGCTCTAATGTCTGGGCAAATAGCGATGACATTAGAGTTGCAGCCCGCATTAAATACACGGTCAAAGTATTGTCTAACCAAAGGTAAGTCTTGATCGTACGTGACGACATTATAGCTTGAGAGTAAGTCGGCGGTAATATCGCTGTCTTGAATTTCTCTGCCCTCTAAACGGTTCATCACTAGCCACAATTGCTCTTTGTCTAGAACTAAATAGTCAAAGCTTGTGGGATCTGGCGCAGAGGCGGCAATGGCGATGTCGGCGGTGTCGTTTATTAGTGCGTCGAAAATGTTAATTTTATTGCCAATATGAAGTACCACGTTAATGTTGCCCGCTTGCAATAAGTTGGCGATTTGTGGACCGGAGACAAAGCTTAAATACTCCGCGGGGCCAGCAATATTTAGTGTGCCAAACACCGCGTTGGAGCGCGCTCGAATTGAGGTGATCTTCTGCTCTAAAATATCGATATGACCAGACACCTGCAGCGCTAAGTCATGTGCTGTTGGCGTTGGCTTTACCCCTCTTGCTTGGCGTTCAAACAGGGCTTTTCCTACTACCGCTTCCATGGTTTGAATATGTGCCGTGACAGCTGGCTGCGACATCCCCAAGTTGGCCGCTGCCTTGGTGATATTTTTGCAGCGGTATACTTCCACAAAGGTTTTTAGTTGGGTGAGATGAGACATAAATTACTTGAGCCATAAATATTCTGATTGCTCCTACCAATTTATCCGAATTCACCTGTGTCCGCAAATCGCCTAAACTCGTCGATATTGAACTGGTATGAGGAGCCGGTATGAAAAAGAGTATACTGAATACGATGGTGTGGGTGTCATCGTTATTGGGTGAATACGATGGTGTGGGTGTCATCGTTATTGGGTGCAACACATGTGCTTAGCGCTCATGCAAGTGAAGGTGAAGTATTAGTGTTACTTTCGAGCGAAACCTCTATGGAACTTGCCAGTGGTGAGACAATAGAAACAGGTTATTACCTCAATGAGTTTGGGATACCTGCAAAGGCTTTAGTGGATGCTGGATATAAACTGATATTAGCAACACCAAAAGGCAATGCCCCTGCTGTTGATCAAAAATCAGTGTCGGTTAATTACTTCGGCGGTGATGAGACTAAATTACAAAGCATCAAAAAATTTATTGCTAACCTGCCAGATATTAATGATACCGCAAGTTTTAGCGAGATCCTTGCTGCGGGGCTAGACGAATTTGATGCGGTATTTATTCCAGGCGGACACGCACCGTTAATTGATTTGGCGAATAATCCGCAGGTGGGTGAAATTTTGCGCCATTTTAACCGCGAGAATAAACCAACAGCTGCGATTTGCCACGGCCCAATTACGTTGCTTTCGGCACAAAGTGAACCAAAAGCGTATTATCAGAGTTTAACAACACAGTCACCTGTTCAAGCGAAAAACTGGATTTATGACGGATATCAAATGACGATATTTTCGAACCCAGAAGAACAAGTATTTGAAAGCACGTTAAATGGCGAAAAACTCAACTTTTACCCAGCAGCCGCGATGTCTCAGGCTGGAGGAAAAATGCAGTTTGCAAATGCATGGCAGCCAAAAGTGGTTGTTGATAGAGAGCTAATTACAGGGCAAAACCCGTTTTCAGACACATTACTAGCAGAAAAGCTGCTAGAAATGTTAGCGGAAGAACCGAATATTAAACAGTAAGGAATTGAGCATGCTTAATTTTGTATTTAAAAATCAAACCGAAATTCTTTTTGGTAAAGGCCAAATGAGTGAAATCACCTCACGATTACCAGAGGCTGCAAAGGTGTTGCTACTGTACGGCGGCGGCTCGATTAAAAATAATGGTGTATACGACCAAGCAATGAATGCATTGACAGGTGTTGAGGTTGTGGAATTTGGTGGTGTGGAGCCAAACCCAACATATGAAACGCTAATGCAAGCGGTCGCGACAGCAAAGCAAAACGATGTGAACTTTATTCTTGCGGTTGGCGGCGGCAGCGTTATCGACGGCGCAAAGTTTGTGGCGGCAGCCGTGAATTTTGACGGTGAGCCTTGGGACATTTTGGTAAAAGGCGCAAGCTTTAGCAATCCATTACCGATTGGTGCTGTGCTCACTTTACCTGCTACAGGCTCTGAGAGTAACGGCAACTCAGTGGTTACAAAAAAGGCAACTTCGCAAAAGCGTGCGTTTTCGTCACCAACTGTGCAGCCGCAGTTTGCGGTACTTGACCCAGAATACACCTATTCACTGCCGCCTCGCCAAGTGAGTAATGGGGTAGTGGATGCGTTTGTTCACGTGATTGAGCAGTATTTAACTTATTCAGTAAATGCGCCACTGCAAGACAGATTTGCAGAAGGTATTTTACAAACGCTTATCAGCGAAGGGCCAAAGGCATTAAGCGAGCCTAACAATTATGATGTAAGAGCAAACGTTATGTGGTCTGCAACTATGGCGCTAAATGGCCTTATTGGTCAAGGCGTACCACAGGATTGGTCAACCCATATGATTGGTCACGAGCTAACGGCATTGTATAACCTTGACCACGCGCAAACGCTTGCGATTGTATTACCTGCGGTGATGTATGTGCAACGAGACAAAAAAGCCGAGAAAATCAAGCAACTTGGTGAGCGTGTATTTGGTATTACAGCCGCAGACGAAGCGCAGCAAATTGACCAAACAATAAAAGCAGTTCAGGACTTTTTTGAGTCGATGGCGGTGCAAACCCGTTTAGCTGATTATCAATTAGACGAAAAAGCAGTACAGGAAGTTATCGCTAATCTAGAAAAGAACGGCATGACGGCACTAGGTGAGCACGGCGATATTGATTTAGCGAAGGCGAAAGAGATTTTAATGCTGGCGTTGTAAAGCAAGTAATCAGTGGCAATGTGTTACCCTTTGATAACAAAAGTAAGATGGTTTAGAGGTAACTAAACCATCTTACTCCATCGGCTTTTTATAGGCTTCTTAGTTGATCAATAACAGCCTGAATTTTGTTAAATTTGGTTTGCCTGTATTCTGTTTCAGCTTGGGATTTTTTGCGATTCCAGTATTCAACATCATCTGGATATTGTGGCTCTACCACGTACGATGCTAAATAGTTACCATACGGGTCTTTAAGCCAGCATTTATATTCAACGATTTGAGAATAAGGGTCAGGTGCTTCACAGCCACTTCTAAGTGGCAAGTCCGCCTGCTTTTTCTGTGCCAGCATTATGCTTAACTGATCCGCTAGATTTTTAGCTGCGGTAACGACGGTTGTTTTTGGCACCATGCCAGCCAAATAACGCTCAGTATACACTGCCACTACAACCGATGCTGCTGAGGCATAGGTGTCTGCAAGGTAGAAAAAGTCATCATTGTAGCTACTATTTAAAGCTCGGTGATTTATCAGATCGTTAGCTTTTAGTAATAATCCACCAAGTAATACAGGGTCTTCTCCATTGTATTTTACGGTATCGCCATAGTGTTTTAAGCTTGCTTCAACGCTTCTAAACTCAGAAAGAAAGTCGAACTCCGCATCACGTACAATTTCTTCTCTAACGCGCTCTTGTATTGCCTGCAGGCTCTCTTCGCTCAGCATAACGTATTGTGGTCCACCAGAACCAAATACAGCATCAGCTAAAAGTGAACCAAACCCCGATAGTAATTTACTTTTTACTTTATCTAAAATCTGCTCACCGATTGTCGCGGTTTTTTCTTCTTGTTCAGTAGCACCAACAGTAAATGTTGCACTACATAACGCTAAGCTTACTACTGCGGCGATTGAATGAAATTTCATAGAAATAATCCTTTTATATTAGAAAGTATGTTTTTATAGACCTTAGCACCCACAACCCACATCAAATACAGGCTTTTTACCCTAGCTTTAGAATTGTTATGCTTACTGCTTTTGGATTGGTTTGGTTTATAAACTTAGTTCCAAAGGCTGGGTCTTACCTATGTTAGGTGAGTTGTGTTAAAAAAAGATTAAATAAACGATGTTTTCTTTTACGATGTGGCTAAATTGGAAGGTGTTATTAGTTTGAAAACATTTTTCATACTGCAAATGGCTTAGTCCGGATATCGCAAAATACGTAGTTTACCTAGCTTATCTTCAGTGCTACTCTACGGTGGTATTCAAAAAAAGTTTAAGGAGAATTTGATGATTGTTTTATTGAGCCACCCGGTAAAAGTTGTAGCTAGGTGTGATTAGTAGACTTTAACTTTCGTCTTTTCTAAATTTTTTACTCCTTTTACCCGGTGTGATGCCTAATGGGCTTATCCGGGGTCAATGATATTCATTAACCCTGCTTGATTTTTGCAGTCTTTCTGCATTTTTGAGATTTTATAATGAATACATCTTATTCGCCAACACAGCTTGGTTGGCAAGCATTTTTTCAACAGCAACTGACACTAACAGAACTAGAATCATCAAATCTTGGCCGCGTGATAGCGCACCACAGAAGTAATTATTTAATCCAGTTGCAATCACGACAAATTTCTTTAGCTACTCATGTTTCACTGCCTAGTATGACGGTTGGTGATTGGGTTTTGTTGGATGAAAATTATCAATTTATTAGGCTATTATCCCGCAAATCGGTTATTTCAAGGAAAGCTGCGGGCAGTAAAGTCGCGGAGCAATTGATAGCTGCAAATATCGATAGCCTGTTTATTGTTTGCTCGCTAAATCAGGATTTTAATCTAAACCGGATCGAACGTTACTTAGCACTGGCTAACGAAGCTCAAGTGGAGCCAATTGTTGTTTTGACCAAGAAGGATTTGGTCGATTGTTGGCAACAGCAAGTACAACTCGTTCAGGAGTTGGATCCATTTTTGACAGTCGAAGTGATAAATGCGTTGGAGCCGAGCTCCGTTGAGTGCCTAAAAGCTTGGTGTAGCGCGGGCAAAACGTTGTCATTTGTAGGCTCATCAGGTGTGGGTAAGTCCAGCTTGGTGAACACGCTGTTAGAGTGTAAAGAGCAGCTCACCGGTTCAATCCGTGAAGATGATGCAAAAGGGCGGCACACGACAACCTCTCGCTCGTTACATTTTATGGACAATGGCTCAGTGTTGCTCGACACACCAGGAATGAGGGAGATCCAACTAGCCGATTGCCAACAAGGGATCAGTAAAACATTTGCAGAAATTGAATTGTTAGAAAGCGCTTGCCGCTTCAGTGATTGCTCACATCAAAATGAGCCCGGATGTGCTGTTCAGCAAGCGATAGAGAGTGGCGAACTTGAAGTTAGGCGCTTCAACAACTTCATAAAACTAAGAAGTGAACATCAAAGAAACAACGCCAGCCTAAAAGATAAGAGAGACAAGGAAAGAGCACTTGCAAAGAAATATCGTTTTGTACAAAGCGATACTAGAAGACTAAAAAAGGGCTACTGAGCAGTACTAGCTAGTTCTGTTTTATCTTAAACCAAAGTGGACTCGCTCCACTTTGGTTTTCGCTTTTCTACGCTAAAGTACGGCTAAAGAGACACCCACTTATCTTTTTAGGTGATAAGTTAAAAAGACACCCATTTTTAAACTGTGACGCTAGAGTGGGTGTCTGCATATGCCAACATGAAATTGTATCGTTTCAGCAAAGCTCAGAAATAATTAATGACCAAATTTAATACGGATCCCTGCATTGACCGTAAATCCGTCGTTACGAGACCAAATATCAGTTGTCCATCGTCCACTTGGAGCCTGTTGGGTTAGCAATATTGGCTCTTCTTTAGTTTGCCGAACATTGAGCAAGTTCTCTGCATTTAAGAAGTAACTTACGTTACCAAGAGTGATTTGACCAAGTAAGCCTAAGTGCCAGTAAGCGTCGCTTCTATCACGGTAAGGGTTATTTTCGAGATGCTGTGTACCAGTATAATAAGCTTCAAAACCTAGTAGGTGACTGCCATGCTTTTCCCACATAATTACTGCACCAGCAGAATGTGTTGGTGTTAGGGTTAAGGGAGTTCGGCCAGTGCCTAATCCGCTAAGTTTTGTTGCGTCAGTATATAAATAGCTTCCAGTTATTTTGATGTCATGCCAGCGGTATCGCAAGAGCAATTCTGCGCCACGAATTTCGGTCTGGCCTGGGTTATTCACTAATCGAACGTGGTTATTTGTATTCGGGCTTTGGGCTTCGATGATCTCAAGCTCAGTGACATTGTCGACATCCGAGGCAAACAGGGTGACACTTGTTTCAATGTCATCAAATATATAGCTGAGATCAATAGACGCTGTAGTCGCCAGTTCCTCCTTTAAGTTACTTAAAGGCTCAAGGCGAGACAGGCCACTGTCTTCAATATCTTCAATAAAAGGTGTCGGCGCAAAGAAGCCTTGACCGTAGGATCCGCGAATTGTCCAGCTGTTTGGATTGTACAAAATGGATGCGCGTGGACTAAACTGAGTGCCGTATTCACTGTGCCAATCGGTTCTGGCGCTCAATGATATTGAAACGTCTTTTACTGTGTCATAGTCTATCTGTGAAAATAACCCAGGTGCTTGATAGTTATAGTTAAACTCTGAAAAGTCATCAGACTCAAAGCGGTCAGACTGATAGGCTATTCCAACAAGCCAAGCAATAGCTTCACGATAACCCGATACACTAGATTCAAATAAGTAACTTTCATGGTTATCTGTTTCTTGAGTCAGCCCATAAACATGGTCATGCTCCTGATGCATAGCTGAACCACGAACACTGAGGTTTATTTCTTCACTAAGTGGTTGGTCGAAAATAAAACCGCTATCTAACCTTAATGAGTCTTGGTGTTGAGGAAATGATTCGCCAGTAGGTAATGTATCCGTTTGTTGCGTACCACCTTCACGATTTTCTTTCATCGCACCAAACGTCCAATAAAGGTTGGCACCGTCTTCATCTTCCCAATAAAAACGTGGGCGAACGGTCGCGCGCTCATAGCCTGCTATATCAAGCCAGCCATCCTCATCTAAATCTTGCTGAGCTTGATGATGAAGTCCCAGAGTAATTGACGCACGAGTACTTGGGGTCAGTGGGGTTGCAAAATAGGAGGTAATATCTTGACCACTTTTTGATGTTGCATTGAGTAGCACTTCACCTTCAAATTCATCCCCTGGTGTACGAGAGATAAGATTAATCACCCCGCCTAAGGCTGACCCACCATACAAAGAAGAAGCTGATCCTTTGATAATTTCAACATTGGCTAAGTCGGTTGGAGGGATTTGAAGCAACCCAATTGACGCAGTTTGTCCACCATATAATGGCAAACCATCACTAAGTAGCTGGGTATAGCGACCATACAGGCTTTGCAATCTTATGTTGGCACTGCCTAAAGCCGGAGAGGTATTTTGTACTCGTACACCGCCAGTTTCAGCAACTAGCATAGAAATATTTCCGGGCCGCATTAAGGCTTTTTCTTGGATTTCTTCATTATTGATAATTTCAGTTCTAGTTGCCGATTCGTTCACGATCCGACCAAGTCGTGACGCGGTTACTTGAATTCTCTCTATTTTATTCTGGTTATGTTCGTCATGATGTTGGTGTTCTCCTGCATAAGATACAGACGGGCCAAGTAAGATAGCCAGCGCCACCTTTGAATATTGATTAAGCATGTTTTACCTCAAGTAATGCAAAACACTGTGAAGTTTTTTATTAGTTTAATACCAGCTCAAATTGAGGAGAAAACCTGACACGAGCTACGTTAAAGGCTTATTATTTAGAACGACTAAATAATAATATTTTCGTCTTGCCCACATGGGTGTAGATACCTTGGCGATAGCAGGGCGCGGTAGCTGTGTTATCGACAAGATTTTTTCGCCTCAAAATAAACCGCTTAATTAAGTCAATTGGTATAACTTTCGCAGCATATAAATTAAATTTTTAGTAAGAATTTAGTTTGGCTGTAGCCTAAGCGGTAAAATAGGAGGCCGATAGAATGAGGTCACAATACTATGAATATCTGGAGTCGGAGTCGATCGTACAGGACCACCAAAACGAATGAGTTCTGAGGCAATAGGGTTTACAGGAATGTATGCAAAGGTTGCACAGGTGTTTTCTGGGCAAATGCAATCGTTCTCGCAGCAATCTGTGTCACAACAATCATCTGCACCTTGCTGGTATTCGTTTTGAGATTCAAGTGTGGTTGATTGCGTGATAATAATGTCATCATCAGATACAAAAAAGGGTGATGCTAATGCTTGCCCAACAAAGGCAACCAACATCGTCATCATAATAAGTAGTTTTGACATTCCCTTACACATAATAATCTCTACTCGAAACCGCCGCACATTGTAGGGAATAATTTAAGATAAGTGAAGTGTATCGGAGACGATAAATTAGCGCTGATTATAAAAGCCTGTGGCGTAGCGATACTAAAAAGTTAAGAAAGGCTGTTTATTATCCAATATGAACTCAGGTTTTGGGTCAAGGTGGACTTATTCCACCTTTTTTGAAATACGTATAGCGACTTAAAATTATGTAAACTAGAAAGTAAATTTCAGATCTTTAATAACTCTTGATTGGATACCTCTAATCAAGCTATTTTCTTTAAGTTCACCGTTAAAATGACCTGTTCTAACTCTCTGAATTTCCATGTCAAATTCACATGGTTTTGAAGTTGAAATCTGTTCTAGATCTATGAAGCCAGCGCTTTTTGCATTGAATGTATTGCTTGTCGAGCTTCCAAACTGTGTTGAGAAAGAGCCTGTCACTAACCCCCCCGTATTATTTGAACATGCATAGTTAACGATAAGAGATGTCTCACTCGCTAAGTCTATTCCATCAATATGAATTTCAATATCTTCATCATATCGAAAAGTTTTCTCTGCTTCGGGGGTAAGTATCAGGAAGCCTAAGGGAAGCTCAACTGACGCTGAAGCATTTTCTTCCTTCTTCCGATTTAACTGGATAGTATATAGGCTGTTACCAGTTACAACAGAGGATCTGCCCTCGTAATCAATATCTAGAATGTCAGTATCTTTAATCAATTGGATCGTCTGACCATTTACGATCGCTCTTAGTGTATCGCCTTCGCTTAAATTTACATTAGAGCCGAACGAGTCCCCAACATTTAACTCGGCCACAATTCGGGCTCTTTCTCCATTTGAATTTATTGATATATCCGCACTAATTGCGTTTGTTTTCAACAGATCAGATTCTGTTTCAGATGTGCAGGCCGTGAGAAATGTGCTGATACTGGCTACTGTTATAGGTAGTAGATAAAGTTTGGATGGTTTCATTTTTTACCCGTGATTCATTTAAAAACAGATTCTCCAATTTAGAAACATAGATTGCAAGTTAAAAAATGTAATGGGATTGTACGGTATAAGGAAACAGTCAGTGTTAATAGCTGGAGTTATTTAACAACTTTTCAGTGCATTAATGCTATTCCTGTTTATGATTCACGGCTTTTGCCGTAGCTGCTCAATGCGCTGCTCAAAACTTGGGTATGTGTTTATCCAACTATGTTGCTCGTCGCTTTCCTCGGAGAGAGAACGTTAAAAAGACACCCATTTTTAAACTGTGACGATAAAGTGGGTGTCTGCATATGCCAACAATACAGGCGCTACAGTTAGTTTGATGTTTGAAACTTAATTGTCGTCAAAGCAAACTTTTTACGGCCTCAATACGACAATAATATTTTAGTGTTTGAATAGGCCGATATATGAGAGTCATGAAAATCACACTGCTGGCAGCTCTGGTTACTGTGGCGAGCTGTGCAGAACAAAAGTTGAAAGCTGTAGCACCAGATTATGTAAATAAACAACGAGTATTCGAGCAGAGTATTCGCGAAATTAATGATAACGGGGTGAGTAGTGAAACAGCGAGTACACTTCAATCCAGAATGAGCACATACCGCGTCCCTGCTGTTAGCATTACTGTTTTTGATAATAATCATATTCTTTGGTCGAAAGGTTACGGCGTTACAGATGAGTACTCAAAAGTGAATGTAACGCCGGATACGCTGTTTCAGGCTGCTTCCATTTCTAAAGCTGTAACGAGCTTTGGTGCTTTTAAGATGATAGAGCTAGGTCGTTTTGGACTACATGAAGATGTAAACAGTAAGCTTACACGCTGGCAGGTCCCCAATAATAAATTTACTAAAGAAAATAAAGTGACACCCAGTCGAATTATGAGTCACACCTCAGGGCTCAATGTACAAGGGTTCGCTGGTTATGGCAGAAACCAAAAAACTCCTTCGCTCGTACAGGTTTTACAAGGGAGTGAGTTGAGTAATTCCCCATCAGTTAGAGTGTTTCAAACACCTGGGAAGTCTGAATTTTATTCAGGTGGTGGCATGACAGTTTTGCAACTGTTGATGGAAGATAGTAGTGGGCTGTCATTCTCTGAGTTAATGGAAAAGCAGGTATTAAAGCCCCTAAACATGAATAACAGCTCTTTTAAGTTAGCGTCGCTGAATCTGCCTCAATATAGAGTTGCTAAAGGTCATGATTTACAAGCAAATATGATCGCTGGAGGTTATCGGCTATATCCTGAAAAGGCAGCTGCGGGGTTATGGAGTACTCCTTCTGATTTAGCATTATTTATGATTGCTCTAGGTAAGTCCTATCGTGGTGATGAAGAAAGCTTATTATCTCCACATCTTGCGAAAGTCATGCTTACTAGAGTTCCCGGTGCTGGTGGTACAGGAATAGGACTCGATGGAGAAGGTAACGCTTATAGATTTAGACATAGTGGTGGGAATGCCGGGTATACTTGCTATGCTGTGTCTTTTGCTAGTGTTGGCCGAGGTTTTGTCGTTATGACAAACTCAGACAATGGCTTTCAATTAATCCATGAAATCTCTAGAGCCATTTCTGAAGTTTATGATTGGCCTGCATTATGGATGCATGAATAAGCAAGCTATATTGCTTCTCGCTAAGGTGCAATTGGTCTAGGCTCTCAATTATTAATTAATTTGATGATTAACCAAAAAGTGCTAAACAATTGGAGATATTCGAACGCCGTTGAATTGAGAGTGAATCACAATATTTTTGCTTTGCTGCTGAGCTACCTGCAGCTCCATGGATCACAGTACTAAATTGTGTTGTCAGGTTTATCCAGTTCTTAGAGGTTAGATTTAACCTGTCTAAAATCGGTTGTTTGTTTATAATGCAACCTATTTTGTCACTTCTTATGCAACGCCCTGTGAGTTCGACCAGTTCGAGATATGATGACAGCTCAAGCGGTATACCTTTAGGCATATGCTTTCTCGGATTGCCAGCAAATCGGAATAGTGAGCGAGGTTGCTTACCTTGTTTGGCTAATTCAATACGCTTTTTTACACTCGTGTATTTAGATTCTTCAGGTAGCTTAGCTAGGTTAGCGCGAATGGGATTTAGATCAACATAGGCCATGCACGCAGCAAGTGCAGCTTCATCAAGTAGTGCTTGTGATTTGAAGCGCCCTTCCCAAAACCGACCTGTACATTGGTCCTCTCGATTTGCTCGTCGTGCAATATACTCATTAAGAGTTCTCATAAACCAGCTTATACAGGTTATGCGTGATCGATATATATTGATAGTGTTATCAAGTATTGATCTTTCCGCATCTGATAATGGCTCATTACGAATAAACTTATGTGTGAGCCAATTGCCTTTAAACTGCTTGTGCCAGCGAATGATAATAGCTTTGTCAGTTAGACGTTTGGCTTTTTGAATATCAACGTGCAGAACTATATGAGTGTGGTTATTCATAACCGCATATGCACAGACATCAATGCAAAACGTTTTTTTAAGGGCGAGTAGCTTTTCTTCGACCCAATCTCTGCGATGCTCGTAAGAACGCCCAGTGGCTATATCCTGACCGCAAAGGTAGGCTTGCCTAACACAGCGAGAAATACAGTGATAATATTTGGTTTCTGATAGACAAATTTGTCGGCAGCGTGCAGTGGCCATATTAGATACCTTCAATCCTTTGAATGTATCTTAAGAGTAGATTGCCTTAGCCAATTTAACAAATGAAATACTAAATAACCTGAGCTGTGGATAATTAATGCCTTTCTAGCAGCCAGTTTTAGTGCTAACTGCGTTGAATTCACTTCCAATAGCCAGCTATTGGCGCGTAAATTCGCCTTGCCTACAGGATGTAGGTACCTTAGCGAGAGCAGGACGCGGAAGCGGTGTTTTCCCTAAAACTCTCTGGCTAGACAAGGAAAAAA
>NZ_JAKRFW010000076.1:0-13875 GCF_022347905.1 Pseudoalteromonas sp. Of11M-6
TTACGCACCAATAGCTGGCTATTGGAAGTGAATTCAACGCAGTTAGCGCTAAAACTAGCTGCTAGAAAGGCATTAATTATCCGCAGCTCAGGTTATTTATTCCCCTGTCGTGTCTTCCATTTCAACAGGGACGGGGACCGAACATATATCGGTGTGATTTGGCGTATCAACAAACCAATCTCCCGCTCTATTTTTACGTGCAGCAATTAGCGACTCAAAAACCGGCGTATTTGTCTTTAGCCTTTTAAAAGAAGGTGCATCTTTTACATCAGCAAGTACCGTAACGCCTTTGATAACATTATACGCTTGCCCAGCAACTGGTTTACGATCTAGATGCTGAACATGCTCCATTCCCGATAACAGCTGCCCAAACACGGTGGTGTTTTTGTCTAGGTACCGCTGCGGCGTCAACGTGATGTAAAACTCGGTACCACCACTATTAACATCGTTGGTTCTGGCCATGGCAAACGAACCAACGCAGTGTGTCATCCAGGTTTTAGTTCCAGCTTCATTTTGTCCTACGGCAAAACCATTTAAAAACCCGGTACGCGGCGCGTAGCCGTCTACAGCAGCAAGAGGTGTGATCTTCAAGGTTGATTCTGTGCTATGAAAAAACTCAGCGGCAATCGCTTTTTTTCCTTTTTGCGGCATTTTATTGTCCGACATATCGCCGCCTTGGGCCACAAAGTTTTCCACAAACCGATACATACTCAAGTTTGTGTAAAACCCCTCTCGCGCTAACGCTTTAATATTTGCCACATGATTGGGCGCAAGTTCAGGGTTAAGCGCGATATAGACCGATCCTGTTTGTAATTCTATTTTAAGAATATTTTCAGGGTCCAGCTGCTGCCAGTCGCTGCTTTTGGCCTCAGCAACGACTTCCGATGGTGACTTTGTATAAGGTTTTGCAAAGACAAGAGATGAACTTATGCCAAGCGCAATAAGTAGTAAGGTTTTTTTCATTATTATTTTCCTTGTTTATACCAATAAAATGGCACCTCCAACGGCGCACTGGGTGGCAGGTTTGGGTTGTCTAATTCTATGACTGTTTTGTTTTTAAGATCTAGCTTTTCAAGACGAGCGGAAAAGTGTTTTAAAAATAACGCCTCGAATCGGCCATCTTGCAGTGCGCTTTTAAGGCCTTTCTCAATTTGGCTATGGAGCAACGGGTTGTCGTGAGAAACAAAAAAATATACCGCCGAAGGATAGTAAAACACCACATGCTGATCTGCTACCAAATCCGTGTCACTCAGGGCAGCTTCAATACTCACTAAATCGCTTGGTAGCACATCAAAACGTTTTTTCAACAGCATGTCGTAACCACTGTCTTCTTGTGAGAAAGAAGTCACACTGAGGCCATTACGCTCAAAAATCTGATGGTCTGGCCAATCTCTGCGTAAACCAAAAGTAACTCGGCGCAAGTCGCCAATGTAGCGTACTCCGCTCAGTAAGGCTTGATTATGTTTGTGCACTAAAGGAATGCGATAACCCAAAATCCCTTTCACTAGGGGAATGCGAATTGCACTCGCGGCCTTTTCGCGCTGTGAGTTAGTCACTAACCAACTGACATCCAGCCCCCCTTTTTCTCCAAGTAGGCGCACCGCTCTGTCTTGAGAAGGAATACTTCTCACTGATACGAGCCTCGCTGACTCTACCTGGTAGGATAAACTCAAAGTAAGCAGCTCTATAATGTACGGATCGGCACCAGCGCTGATTCTAATTTCCGTTGTTTCTTGTGCTTTGAGAGGAAATATCACAAAACCTAGAACGAGCCAAAGCAGTTTCATTTATCATCCCAATCAAATTTGTATAAGAAGTCTATACTGTTGTACAAACCGCTCGTGGCTTCAACATAAAACTTCGAAAAAACACGATAACGCAGCGCAATTTCATTAATAGACTCAAATACCCCAACACGATAACTGACCTGAACATTGGGGGTGATGTAACCTGACACCTCGACCTGTGTATCGTCACCACTGCCTTTTGCTGATAGGTTAACATCCGAAAGTCCAAGCGATTCCCCCGCCTTACTAAAGAATCCTTCACTGCGGTCAATTCCCTGTGAGAGTAAAAACTGCGTGAGTAGCGCATTGTTAGAGGTTTCTGACTCCCCTAAAGGCTGACCGTTAAGTAGGTATGACAGTGCCTTGGCTTGGTCCATTGCAGGCTCTGAAAACACAGTCAAACGCGGCTTAGCAATATTGCCCGTGAGCTCAACACCCGCTATTACATCATTGGCGGTTGTCGCTGGATTTCGAATAGCTCGAATGTTCAAATAAGGTTTATCTAATGCACCATTGAAGCCAATTTGCCCAGTACGGATCAACAAGTCTTGGCCAAATGCACGATATTTCCCCTCTCGCAATTGCAACTCTCCCGTTGCTAACATTGGCGACTCAACTTGCTTGTCAATTTCGATTGCACCGGTAACAAAGCTATCTAGCCCAAGCGCCTTCACCCTAAAATTATCTTTAACGGTCAGTTTTAAATCTATTTCATGTTGAACTGGCACCGACATCTGCTTTTGCACCTTAGCATCAACAATGACTTCATCGTCGCTTGGCGAGGTGACTCCCTCAGGCAGAGATTCAATGTTTACTCGGCCAAACGGCACCACAATTTCTCCAAGTACTCGCGCAATCTTACCTTTATAGGCAAGTGTTAGATCTGGGCTTGCGGTTAGTTCAATCTGTGAGTCTGGTTGCACATAAATATTTTCGCCCTTTATTTTGACTTCAGCAGAGAGCTCGGGCGACCAATAGGCTTCGCCAGTTAGTGCTACCTTGCCGCCTTTTGCTGCTGTTAACTCAGCCTCAAGTTGAGCTGAAGTGGCATTAAAATCAAGATTGATGTGACCTTTATCAATTTCAACAGGCAAAGAGTCAGAAGACATAAATAAGCGCTGAGCAGTTAGTTTACCGTTCACTTCAGGGGCCGCGAGGCTACCTGAAATATTTATATCCCCTAACACTTCCCCTTGCAGGTCAAAACTTTGTTCCGTTACTCGGTTTAGTAGCGCTGACAACTTAGCCAGCTCAATTGACTCTATTTTTACGTTACCAGCTAATTGGGGGGATTGTTTATCTAGCGGCACACGCGTATCACCACTGAACTTACCTAAGGTTTCGGAGGTCATGCGCCAATCAGCGTGGATTTGCTTGTTATTGGTTTTTAGTAACGCTTTAAATTCAGAAATTGAAAATGTTTGCCCATGAGTCGTAATGCCGGCATCAACAATGTTCAGCTCGCCATCGGCTCGCGTTACTTGGCCGTTTTGCCACGCAAGTTTAGCCACGGCCTGAGTTTCACCTGTTATTTTGAGCTCTGCTGGCAACCAAGTTTGTAGTTTAGCCAGTGCCAATTTCTCCAGTTTAACATCGGCTTGCCCTTGTGTGCCTTGTTGCTCGGCTGCAAAACACAAATCAGTATCATCCATCCGCCAACACTGCTTTGCAATGCGTTGACTGACTTCACTGATCACGATTGCGGCAGGACTTTGCAATGCTATCGTTTGCCCTTGGGAAGTTACCTCTCCAGACGATAATTCTCCCTGCCAAGTGGACTGTTGCAACTTGCCATTGACTTCAAAGCTTGCAACCACTCGCTTATCACGAATATCCAATGTCGCGTTATGTTGCTGCTGATTGCCTTTCACAGCTAGACTAATGTCTTCAACCATTTCAGAGTCAACAATCAAACGGTCTAATGCCAGTTTAATTTGCCCAGTCACTTCATTGGCAATATCAACCGTGCCTTTCGTCGTTAAGCCATGTAGTGCTATATTCTGGTAACGCACAGAGTCAAACTTAATATCGGTCTGAATCCTTGGCTTGAGGTGGTCGCCCTGAACAAAGATTTCACCACTGCCCTTTAAGTCAGCTGGAATAAGCGTATTTGCCGCCTGCTCAAACTGAAAGTCAATATCGAGATCTAACTGCTGACCAAGCTCACCGCTTACCGTCAGGCTATTTTTGCCATAATTCAGGCGTGCATGGCTAAACTCACCTAGCAGGCTCTCATCCACAACGACCTTAACGTCCGCATTAAGTGGTGTACCCGCCACTTTACCATCGAGCTTAAAGCGCTCAACATTAACCTGCCACTGCTCACCTTGACTCATAAAATCAAACGCGAATTGCCCTGCCAGCATATCGTTTTTCGTCAGGCCTGCATCGTATTGCACTAGCCCTAGTAATCTATCGACTGGTAGCTGAGAAAAGTCCCCGTTCACTTTACCCTTCACCCCTTGCGACCAGTTCACTTGTCCCGCGATTTGCGCTTGCGCTTTTTCAAGCTGAAGCTTTGCTTTAGCTAATGTAAACGCTTGTAGTCCACCTTGCCCTTCAAGTGTCGCGGTAACATCACCAAACTGCACAGTATTAACAGCGATTGAGCCTGACAAATTGTATTTTGAGGCATCCCCGCTCAAGCCGAGTGTCGCACCTTTTAAAGTCGTGGGCTCTGAAGGAATAACTAATTTATCTATTTGACCCTGTAAATCAAAAGGCCAGTTTGTCGCTGTCAAATCCGCATGGGCTTGCAGTTGTGCAAAAGCCATTCCCTCGCTATTCAAAGTAAGCGTGAGATCGTGAGGGCGACCCGCCAGTGTTAAACTGGCTAATCCCTGTGGCGCGCTCAAGGTTGACCTCAGATCAATAGTCCAGTCATTAAGCAAGATTTCTGCCGCTGCTGATATAAACCATTCTTGATAGTTAAGCTGAACCTGCTCCACGTCCACATTTTCATCCACTACAACTTGAGAAAGCTTGATATTCTCAAGTGTCTGCTCATCTACCGCGAGGTTGTTAATCTTTAACTCGCCGAGCTCAGCGGTTAGCGGTAGGTCTATCTTAGGCAGCTGGAGTGGCGCTATTGCATTAAGTGGTGCTGGCGATTTTGCAGGCACAGGCTGTTCAGTTGCCTTTGTGGTCAACTTCACACTGTCTAACAGCAAAAAAGGGACATTAAAATGTGAGCCAGAACCTGAAAACTGCGTGTCTAAGCCTTGCAATCGCACAGTAATTTCCGGCGTGTCCAACGAGAATTGCTGAACTTGAGCACGTTTTATTGCAATTGGCAGTGGTAACTCAACTTGGCCACTTTCAGTAGTTTCCGCTTCGCTGACACTTTTCTGCTTTTGTACGATCGCTATCGTTTTTGCGTCTAGCGCAATGCAAACGCTGGCACAGGTCAACCACTCAACAGTGACTTTGGTGTCTCTAAGACGAATATCTATATTGTCATTGTGATAACGCAACGTAAGATTGGCGCCAGATAACAAGCGCTTATCTAAGCCATCGATTTCTAACCCTGAAACCGTTTTATTCGCTGTCCAAACCAGTAACTTTTGCCCAGGCAAGGTAAAGCATAAACAAACCAAAAGTAAAAATAAGCTAATAATGGCAGTAATGATTTTGATTCTTAAGCTTCTGAACTGCATTAGATTTCAGGTCCTATAACAATACTGAGACGGGTGCTTTTACTTTCTTTGGTCAGCCCCCAAGCATGATCGAGCCGGATTGGACCAACGGGGGTTAAATAACGAAAACCAAACCCAGCTCCAACTTCCCAAGCGTCCGAGAAATCGTTCGTTGCAGTACCCGCATCAACAAACAAAGCAGCTCGCCAACTTGGATGGAATTGATAGTTATATTCCACTGTACCAGTGGCTAAATATCTGCCGCCAAGTATGCGCCCTTCGTCATCGCGAGGGCCGATAGATTCATAGGCAAAACCACGGATACTCTGATCCCCCCCAGCAAGAAAACGATGGGTAAACGGAATTTGGTCAATATCCTTTGTCACAATCGCCCCTAAGTCTAAACGACCAAAAAACAAGTGCTTGGTTTCAAAGCTTCTTAACCATTCATTGTTCCATCTCACTTTCAACATATTTGCAGACGATAGTACAGAATCTGCTGCAGCTTCAATGGAGATCAGGCGCTCGTTCCCCCAATAAGGTAACGCTCCACCTTTACTTTCTTTCTTTAAGTAGCTAATACCTGGGATCAACATTTCCGTCCGTTGTTTTTCGCCTAGCTGTTCCGTAGTTTCGTGTTCACGTTTCAAAAACGCCGTCCTCACCCACTCGTCATCCGTTAGCCATTGTCGCTGTACTTGTACGTTCCAAATCCGGCTGTTGATCCCTTCAGTTACTTCATCCTGCACCTTATAACCGCCTAACACACGCCATAAATCGTCGTTAGGATTGTCTACTGGAATGGTATAACTGGCAGTGATATCTTGTTGCTTTTGCGACAGCCTCAGATTGGATTCAAAGGAATGGCCATCCTCGGTGATCCAAGGTTTAGTCCACTTAAAACGGGTTTTTGCACCCACATCATCACTGTAGCCAGCACCCACTTCAAAGCTATTTGCGGGTTTGTCTTCAACACTCACTCGAACGGGGATCTGATCGCTCGTCCGGTCCTTTAACAGCGGATAAACCTTTATCGCACTAAAATAAGGTGTGGCATTTAAAGAAAGATTAAAATCAGACAAGAGGCTAGCTTCAAACGGCTGCCCTTTCGAAAATGGGCTTAGCGAACGTATATAGTTAGCCGCTTTGGTGTTTCCCTCAATAGCAAGGTCGCCAAATTGATAACGTTTACCTGTGTTGAGAAGTAGTCGCACGCCAGCATAGCGATTCGCTTTGTGAACAAGCAACTTGGACTCCTGCCATTGATAATCAAAATATCCAAGTTCTAGTAGCTCGCTTTCAAAGCGGCTTTTCGTTGCCTGATAATCACTATGATTAACTTGCTTGCCAACTTGGATTGGTACATCTTTGATAAGCGAAACTAAATCCGCATTGTCCTTCCCTGTGCCCACAAGCTCAATATTAATATCTTTCCATTTAAGTGGTGCTTCAAGTTTGACTTCGGCTATGACGTTTTGCCCTTCTCCACTGAGTTGAATATCAAAATGGTAATAACCTAAAGCATGCAAAGCGCGACGTATGTCCGCACGTACCTCTTTCATCACCCGAGGGATTTTTGGCTTACCTTTGTAAGATTTTAAAAAACCAGTGATGTTGTCTTCTACATCGCCGTTTTCGACTTTGACTTCAATGTTGGAGATTTTTACTGATGCAGGGCGAGACTCCGCACCTGCGTTAAACGAGGAAAAGCAGCACAAAAAAAGCGCTAGTGTTAAACAAGAGAAATACAGCTTCATTTAAATAAAACGACCTAAATATCGCGACTTATGGGCATCGATAACGCCATTGTGCTTGTGAAAATGGATACTGTAAAACGACTTTTCAGAGAAAGTGCAATTTTACTGAGCTTAAGCTGAACATAGGGTGTATTTTGATGTAACGCAGTGGCTTTATCGCACATTTATTTACATTCATCCTTTTTATTTTCTTGCAGATGACGGACAATAGCAGCAATTGAACCTGCAGAGTGAAATTATGCAATTCCCAAATGATGATAACGGTGAACTTTTAGCTGAGATTGCCGCTGCTGGCGTTGATCTGACGCAAATGCAGAATATCGATTTTTATATTCTTTTCGAGCAAGCTGATGATGCTAAGCGCTTCAGTAGCGCGATTGAGAAAGATGAATTAGCACCTAAAACCCAGTTACAACAATGTCCTGATACTGGCGTTTGGGAAGTGATCACCACAGTGACTATGGTCCCTATGCACGAGCTGCTGAGTCAGACAGAGCAATACCTAGAAAGCATAGCCAATGGCTATGAAGGATATGGTGATGGCTGGGGCTTAATGGCCTCGGAAGAATAAACTTGCTACAGAAAAGCTAACTTTTGTCGGCCTTTCTGTAGCTTCCTTGATAATCAAACAGCTTTTCAGAAACCTGCCAACCAAACTTCTTGTGTAATTTAGCAATCACAAAATCCGGTGCAATTAAGTCAGTATCTATCACTTCTTCAGCTGACTGCCATTGCGCAGGTGCCGATGTTGACTTTCTCCGCTTTGCAAATTGCTGGTGGAATATAAATAGGCTCTTTTGATTAGAAAAGTCATAGACTTCACTGCAACTTGCCCCATCCTCATCAAAGTAAGTAATTTTTAATTTATTGCCACCGAGTACTTCGCTACATAGCCCGCTACAGCGTAATACCATTGCATGTTTTAAATTCAGTGCCGCGCGCAGCTTATCATCTGGGTCTGCCATTATTCCGCCGCACTGATGACATTGCCTTGCAGCAATATCATTTTCTGCACCGCACTGCTCACATTCTTTAAACTTAAAACGATAATCACATTGCTGTGAGTGACCTTCATCGTCTTCAAGCAACCCCTGACAGCGCCTACCAAAATGCTCAATAAGCTTGCCTTGCTCGTCTACCTTGCCCCAGAAAATATTGGCAAAGCCACAACCAGGACACAGCACCTGTACGGGCTCATTGTCTGAATTTGGCTTTTTACTTCCCACTTCAGGTGCAAATAAGTCAAAGTCATTGCCAGCATAATCAATGACAAAGCAATCTTCTTTATTTTCGTCTAACCTAAGTCCTCTGCCTACAATCTGCTGATAGAGGCTCACGGACTCCGTGGGTCTCAAGATAGCGATAACATCAACATGGGGCGCGTCAAACCCGGTAGTCAGCACAGAAACATTCACTAAATACTTAATTTCTCTATTTTTAAACTGGACGATAAGTGCATCTCTCACGGCAGATTTGGTTTCACCCGTTATTAGCGCACTATATTGCTCAGGTAAATAGCCGAGAATTTCTTTTGCATGCATAACCGTCGCGGCAAAAATCATTACGCCGACCCTATTCTCACTTAGCGCTAGTAAGTGCGAGATAATGCTTTCTGTTGCACGGGTCTGAGCCTGTAATAATGTATTCATATCAGATTCTGAATAACGCCCAAATGAATCTGTACTTAAACTAGAAAAGTCATAATTTTCAACCGCTGGATCAATTTTTTTAGGTGGCGTTAGGTACGAGTTTTTTATCATATATCTGAGCGGCAGCTCATAAATACACCGCTTAAATGGTGATTCTGCTTTCCCCCTCACAAAACCGTGATAATGCTTATGATATATCCATCCCATACCCAAGCGATAAGGTGTTGCTGTTAAGCCCAGTAACTTTAATTCAGGATTAAATTCAGTCAGCTGGTTTAAAATTTGCTGATACTGACTATTATCATCACCACTTACTCGGTGACATTCATCAATGATAACTAATGAATAGAATTGATTAAGTTGTGACAAATTTCGAGACAACGACTGCACACTGGCAAAAGTCACCTGATGCTGTAACGACTTTTCTTTTAATCCAGCAGAAAAAATGCTCGCTTGTAATCCATAGCTTTTATATTTTTGTGCATTTTGTTCTACAAGCTCTTTAACATGAGTCAACACTAATATTTTGTGCCTAGCAAGCCGTGCAAGCTCCGCAATAACTAAACTCTTTCCGGCGCCAGTAGGCAAAACAATTACTGCAGACTCGCTAGATTTACGAAAGTGGAGCAGTGTATTTTGTACCGCTTCCTGCTGATAAGGTCTTAAAACGTAAATAAGCGCCTCAGGGGATATATAATTAAGTCAAAAAAGGCGTACCTACTAAGGTACGCCTTTTATTTAAGCAATTTAAACAAAGGTTGTTCAATACCGAACCACCTTCATAATAAAGCATTATTAGATTAGATAATCATCTAGGTTAACACCTTGGAATACTTTAGGTGTTTTACCACGGCCAGTCCACTCGATTACCTCACCGTCTTTTTCAATACGGTATTTTGCTTTTACTTTAGAACGACGGTCAGCTGACGTAGTGCCCACTAAATCATCAAGCGTAAGTCCTTTTTCTTTCAGCATAGCCAATACCTCTTCTTTAGCTTGCTGTTGTTCCTTTTGCTCGTCCAGTGCTTTTTGGATAAGCTCTAACGCTTTTTCTAAATCACCGTAGCTTGCATTTTTAATAAAAGACTTGATCTCACGCATTGATACTCTCTCAATTAAGCTTAGTTTTAATATTTATATTGAATACTATATTAAAATTAATAAAAAACAAATTGTATTCTGTGAATTTTAATTTTGTTACGAAAAAAGCGCCATAATAGCGCTTTCTAGTTAGGATTAAGAAGATTTAATTACATTTTGTTTAAATCTCATTCAACTTTCCAGTCAATAGTTGTACCCGCTTTAATAGGAACAACAGATCCTTCACCTAATTTGTATGCATCAGGCACTTGCCAAGGAGACTTAGTCAGCGTAATGGTATCTGTATTGCGTGGTAAGTCATAAAAGTCCGGACCAAAGTGACTCGCAAAGCCTTCTAATTTATCAAGCTCTCCCGCGTCTTCAAATGCTTCGGCGTATAGCTCTATTGCGGCATGTGCAGTGTATGCACCGGCACAGCCACATGCGGCTTCTTTTTTATCTTTCGCATGAGGGGCTGAATCAGTGCCCAAAAAGAATTTCTTACTTCCGCTTGTCGCCGCTTCAATTAGCGCTTGTTGATGTGTATTACGCTTTAAGATAGGTAAGCAATAATAGTGAGGGCGAATACCACCAGCCAACATATGATTGCGGTTATAAAGCAAGTGATGAGCAGTGATAGTTGCTGCAACGTTGTCAGGTGCTTGATTGACAAAATCAACGGCATCTTTTGTTGTGATATGTTCGAGTACGATTTTTAGCGCTGGAAAGTTATCAACGACTTTAGATAGCTTAGTCTCAAGGAATACTTTTTCTCTATCAAAAATATCAATAGATGAGTCCGTCACTTCACCGTGCACAAGCAGCAACATGCCAACTTCTTGCATCGCTTCAAGTGCTGGATACACGTTTTCAATATCCGTTACCCCCGACGCTGAGTTTGTCGTCGCACCGGCTGGATACAACTTAGCAGCAACGATATGACCGGTTGCTTTCGCTTTTTTTATTTCTTCAGGAGTAGTGTTATCCGTAAGGTACAACACCATTAGAGGCTGAAAGTTACCTTGAGGATTAGCGGCCATTATGCGGTCACGATAAGCCAAAGCAGTCTCTGTGCAAGTTGCTGGTGGGACCAGATTTGGCATGATAATCGCGCGGCCCATATAGCGACTAATATCTCTTACCGTATCGACCAATACATCACCATCACGTAGGTGCACATGCCAATCATCTGGTCGTGTAATCGTTAGCGTTTGTTTGCTCGTCATTGCTCTCTTCCACTGCTGAATTTGCCCGATCATAGGCTGCACATGGGTGTTAGTAAAGTTTTTCAGGCCAACCGCAGATTATTTCACTTTGTGAGTTTACTTTAGCGCGTTTTCATTTTTCACAATATTGGTAAATATGTACAATTTAAGTTAACTTAGTAGCATCTTTTCATGAGAAATCTGTATGCTATCTGAGAACCAAAAATTAGAATCAAAAACTGAGCAGCTTAGCATCATTAACCAGTTTTCTTCGTCGCTGCTGCATCTAACCAAACTTGACGAATTATTTGAATACGTTACGACACAGGTTGTCAACCGACTGGGGTTTGTCGATTGTGTTATCTATCTCGCTGATCCTTACCAAGAATATCTAGAAGTCGCTGCAAGTATGGGCGTTTCCCATGCTAATGGTGATTATCGTGTTGAACAAACCAAGATAAAGATTGGTTTAGGTATTACTGGTCAAGTAGCAACGACTAGAGCGCCCTTTATTTCTGGAAACGTCGCCGCTCACCCTATGTACATTGCTGACTTACGACCCGCCATGTCAGAGCTTTGTGTACCACTTGAGTATGACGGTCATTTAATCGGTGTGATTGACTGTGAGCATCCAGAGGCCGATTATTTTACCTCCGCGCATTTACAGATATTATCGACGGTCGCACATCTGCTCAGTGCCAAAATCCATCAGTTACGTACCTTAGAAAACCTCCAAACCACGATTGCCCAGTTACACCAAGCACAGAATTTAGAAAAGTCCCTGCTTAAAATTGCAAACATCACTTACCGCTTTGAGAACCTTGAAGCTTTTTATGATGACTTATATAAAATCATTGCCTCTCAGCTTTGCGCCGAGAACTTCTTTATCGGCCTTTATGATACTCAACAGGATATTTTAGAAATCGATTATTTGATTGAGGGAGGCGAAAAATGTAATGCACATCAAAAAGTATCAAAAGATCAGATTAAGCATACTGCATCCTACTATATTCTGAAGAACCAACGACCACTGCTGTGTGATAACAATCAATTTAGAATGCACATTACGCGGGGTGATTTTAAAATGGTGGGCCGCTCGCCGCGCTCTTGGTTAGGCGTACCATTTTTGGTTAATGATCAATATCAGGGCGTGATTGTACTGCAAAGCTACAATAACGACCAAGCTTTCGTGAATCATGATTTATCTATTTTGACTTATATAAGTCGCCAAGTCAGCATGGCCATAGACCGGCAGCTTTCACGACAAGCGTTAGAGCATAGAGCCTTACATGACGACTTAACAGGTCTTGCCAATCGCTATTTATTGTTAGAGCGGATCAAGCATGCCATTTTGAGGCTTGCACGAATCGAGTCCTCTAATTTGCACTGCCTAATTTATCTGGATTTAGACAGATTTAAGAGCATTAATGACTCACTTGGCCACGATGTTGGTGACCATTTCTTGATTGCTATTGTCGAGATGATAAATGGCTGTATTCGCAAAACCGATACATTCGCGCGGCTCGGGGGTGATGAGTTTGCAATTTTTATGGAAAATGTCCAAGACAGGCAACAAGTCACTCTGCTACTTGATAGGATCACCACAGCAATAACCAAGCCCCTTCATATAGATGGTCATGTTCTGCAAGCGTCAGGCAGTATTGGCGTTGCGTTCACTGATAACGAGTCCGATAGCGCAATTAATTTACTGCAGCAAGCAGATGCCGCCATGTACGAAGCAAAATCTTCGGGTCGGGGTCAGGTCTGCTATTTTAATAATGCCATGCGCAAGCGCCTAAAACAGCAAGCCGATATTGAAAATGATCTGCAACATGGCATAAAAAACAATGAATTTGCGCTGTACTATCAGCCGATATTTTCTCTCACGACTGGCGCTATTGTGAGCTTTGAAGCCCTTGTCCGTTGGTTTCACCCCAAAAATGGTCTCGTCTCTCCAGATGCTTTTATTCCAATTGCAGAGCAAACCGGACAGATCATTGAACTTGACTTACATTTGTTGGAATTAGCAGCCAAACAACTCAAACGTTGGAAAGCGCAAAAGCTGCCGAAAACTCGCGTTACGGTAAATGTTTCATCGCGACATTTCGCAAGCTTAGAGTTCGTAGATACAATTCAGCAACTTTATCATCATTATGAGCTTACACCTGGCTCTTTATGTTTGGAAATCACAGAATCTGGATTAATAGCAAACTTAGCTCTTGCAACCAAAATTATTCAAGGATTAGAATCCCTTGGAGTGAAGCTTTATCTTGACGACTTTGGCACCGGTTACTCTGCTTTAGGTTATTTGCACCAGCTCCCCATTCATGTGCTTAAAATTGATAAGAGCTTTATTGACCAACTAACTGAAAGAGAAAACCCCCTAGTTGATGCGATTTTGAAGCTTGCACAATCACTTAACCTGACCGTTGTCGCCGAAGGTATCGAGCTCGAAACCCAGTGGCAGCTATTAAAGCAAAAAGGCTGCCAATTTGGTCAAGGTTATATTGTTTCCAAACCACTCACCGCAGATCAAGCGATGGCATTTTTACTGAGTAGAAACTAGGGCCTGTTGATCTTTCAAGTTTGTTTTTGCAGCAGTTTGATTGGTATTTATACAAGGCAGAACCAGCGTAGCATAGTCATTCTATGTAAGTCTGGCGATAACACAGTAGAAATGCTAATCAAGCGCTGCCCTTTGGGTTCATCTGAGTGCGCTTTGTTCATTGTTGCTCAACTTTTGCCTAGATTACTAGGCGGCA